>CAZBQG010000015.1:0-32181 GCA_964493945.1 uncultured Rhodospirillaceae bacterium | reverse complement strand
ACCAAAACTTTGCAACGTGTGATATCAAGGAAGCTTACAATTCATTGGTCACCTGGATATGGTTTCGCATTTTTTCCGGAGTGAGCAAATATCCACTGGCGTGCCCCAACTTGTAAGGAGGCGGGCTAGCTGGCATTATCACCATAGCTCATCTGACGGGGTTCACCACCTTGCCTACTATTTCAGCGGCCGACGGCACCCAGCTGTACTATGAGGATCGGGGATCGGGCCGCCCGGTTCTGTTCCTTCATGAATTCGCGGGTAATCACCGGACATGGGCAGAACAGGTGGAAAAACTTCAAAATGACCACCGATGTATCACCTATTCCGCGCGCGGCTACCCACCTTCCGAAATTCCTGAAAGGGACGAGGCTTACGGACAGGATATTGCCGTATCCGATGCCCTGGCGGTGCTGGACGCCCTGGAAATAGAACAAGCCCATATAGTCGGCCATTCCATGGGGGCCTATACGGCATTGCATCTGGGCATCCGGGCCACGAACCGGTGCCTGTCGGTGGCTGCCCTTGGATGTGGATGGGGATCCCATCCGGGTGAGCGCGACGAAGCCCGGGCCATGTGCGAAGACATCGCGGAGATGTTCCGCACCGAGCCTATGGATGAGGCGGCCGCAAAATATGCGCGCTTTCCCATGCGTCATACCTTCGAAGCGAAGAACCCGGAAAAATTTGCGGCATTTGAGGAAATTCTGAGGGGCTTGTCGCCCACTGGTGCTGCCCTGACCATGCTGAACCTGCAACGCGACCGGCCTACTTTGTGGGATATGGAAAGCCAATTGAAGGAATTTACGCCGCCTTTGCTGGTTTTGCTTGGCGACGAGGATCATCCTTGTCTTGAGGGCAGCCTGTTTCTCAACCGCACCGTGCCGACGGCCGCCTTGCAGGTCGTGCCCCGCGCCGGCCACACCATCACCATGGAAGAGCCGGAGATTGTGAATGAGGCGCTGCGTCAATTATTTTCATCCACTAGCATTAGGAGAAAAAAATGGAATTGCAGTTAACAGGCAAAACCGCGCTGATCACCGGGGGCAGCGAGGGGATCGGCAAGGGCATCGCGCTTGGCTTGGCGAAAGAAGGCGTGGATGTTTCCATCTGCGCCCGCCGCGTGGATCTGTTGGAAGCCACCGCCCAGGAAATCCGGGATGAAACGGGGGTCAAGGTCGTGGCCATCGGGGCCGACCTGACGGACAATGATCAGGCCAGGAATTTTGTCGAAGAGAGCGCCAAGGAATTGGGCCGGATCGATATCATGGTCAATAATGCGGGCTCTTCGCCGGGCGGCGTGATCGAACATCTGTCGGAAGAGGATTGGGAACAAAGCCTGCAACTCAAATTCATGGGTTATGTCCGGTGCCTGCGTCATGTCCTGCCCATCATGGTAGAGCAGGGCGGCGGGCGGGTGGTCAATCTGATTGGCAATGACGGCGTGAAACCGTCTTATTGGGAAATCGCCCCCGGTGCCGCCAATGCCGCCGGGCAGAACCTGACCTTGTCCCTGGCCGGCCAGTATGGTTCTGATAATATCAGTTTCGTCGCGGTCAATCCGGGCCCGGTGCGCACCGAACGCTGGGCCGGTCTGGTCAAGGCCATGGCCCGGGACATGAAGATTTCCGTCGAGGAAGCCGACAAGCTGGCACCGGCGTCAATACCGCTCGGCCGCATCGCCGAGACGGAAGAGGTGGCAAATCTCTGCGTCATGCTGGCCTCGCCCCTGATGCATTTCGTCAACGGTACCCAGATCGAAATCGACGGCGGCCAACAGAAGCCGCTGATGGACCGGTTCCGGGACCGCTAGACCGCAGCCGGCAATGGGAAAAGATGTATGGAACGCCTTCGTTGAACAGGTGAATTTGGAGGGCGCGCCCTCCGGTCCACTCGCCGGGCACGGTTTTGCGGTCAAGGACAATATTGGCGTCGCGGGCCGTCTGTTCACGGCGGGGCATCCGCTATTTAACGACCGCCGGGCGGTGCAAACGGCACCGGCGGTGACCTCTTTGCTGGATGGGGGCGCCAGTTTTGCCGGCATGACCCAGACCGACGCTGGCGGTTTCGGCACCTCCACACCCCAAACCCAGAACCCGGTGGACTCCCGGCTGACCGCTGGGGGGTCATCCGGCGGATCGGCGGCGGCGGTGGCGGCGGGGCTTTGCGATTTTGCCCTGGGCACCGATACGGGTGGCAGCGTCAGAATTCCGGCGGCCTGCACCGGCCTCGTTTCCTTCAAACCCACCTTTGGGAGAATATCGAATGACGGCGTCTGGCCATTGGCGCCATCGCTTGATCATGTGGGACTTATCGCTGGCGACCTGAACATCCTGCAACGGGCCGGGCTTGTATTGCTGGAAAGCAAGGATAGGGAGGCGCCCCGGCAACTGAACATTGCCGTGGAAATTGACCAGGCCGGGATCATTGATGGGCCGATTGTCAAAGAGATGGATCAAATCGCCTATACCCTGACCGTCCAGGGCCATCAAGTGGATCGGATCAATATTCCGGACCGTTGGAAAATGGCCGGAATGCATGGCCTGATCACCCTCACCGAAGCCGCTGCCATCTATACCGGTTACGATCATGAACGGCTGGGCCGGGCAGCCATCACCGCCCTGCGCCGTATCGAAAATATTAGCGTGGAGGTAGCTGATGAGGCCCGGGAGTGGAGCCGCGAGGCAATTCATCGGATCCAGGCATTGCTTGACCACATGGATATCCTCATATCGCCAACCTTGCCCGTGGCACCGCCTTCGGTGGAAGCCCGCCGGATAGCGGTTGGCGGCGAAGAGGTCCCCGTGGTCATTGCCATGACGCTGCTGACCGGCCTGGCCAATCTCAGTGGTGAGCCCGTGATTTCCTTCCCCAATCCAAGCTCCCCGGCGAGTCCCGGAACGGGCATCCAGCTTATGGGGAAGGCAAATAGCGATGAAATTTTGTTCCAGGCCGCCAAGCTTATTGAGCATGATCTGCGGGTCCAGAACCGCCTTGTCGGTGGGGGATTGAATGGGTAGTCTCAAGCCATGAAACCGGCCAAATTCGACTATTTCAAGCCCACCGAGTTGGGCGATGCCCTGACAATGATTTCGGATCGAGGCGGGAATTCACAATTTTTGGCGGGCGGGCAAAGCCTTGTATCCATGATGAATTTCCGTCTGGCGGCACCGGCGGCCCTCATCGACCTCAATAAAATTCCGGAATTGCAGGTGGTAACCGTCGGAGGGTCGGGAGAGCTGCATATCGGCGCCATGACCCGGACAAGGCGCATCGAAACCGATCCGCTAATCCAGGCAGCCAATCCCCTTTTGGCGGAGGCCGCAGCCCATATCGCTCATTTCCAGATCCGCAACCGGGGAACCATTGGCGGCAGCCTTGCCCATGCCGACCCGGCGGCTGAATTTCCGGGAACGGTCATTGCCTGCGGCGTGGAAATTCATCTGCGGGGACCTGATGGCAGCCGGACGGTTGGAGCGGAAGATTTCTTCCAGGGAATTTTCGCAACGGATTTGGCCGAGGATGAATTGATAGAAAAAATCCACTTCCCGCCATGGCCCGGCGGCCGGTATTGGGGCTTTCAGGAGGTTTCCCGCCGGGAAGGCGATTTCGCCATCGTCGGCATCGCGGCCTGGTTTGACAGGAGTGAAGGCGGGAAAATTTCAGACAGCCGCCTGACCGCCATCGGCGTTGGCGACACGCCCATGCGCCTGGTGGGTGCCGAGGCGATTCTCTCCGGGCAATCGCCTGCGCCGGAGCTTTTCGCCCGGGCGGCAAAGGCGGGGAGCGAAGAGATCGACCCCAGAAGCGACATCCATGCATCGGCGGACTACAGGCGCGAAGTCTGCGCCGTGCTGATCGGGCGGGTTTTGCTGCAAGCCTGGCGGCGGAACCAATGACCGACCGGCATGACATCATTCTCAAGGTCAATGGGAAAGTATATGAATGCGCCGTCGATGGGCGCATGACCCTGGCCGATTGCCTGCGCGAGACGCTGGACCTGACCGGCACCCATCTGGGCTGTGAACATGGCGTATGCGGGGCCTGCACCGTACTGGTGGATGGCAAGGCGGTGCGGTCCTGTCTGATGTTTGCCGTGCAGGCCACGGATTGCGAAATCACCACTGTGGAAGGGTTTGACGATAATGGGGAGCTGTCCCCGTTGCAGGCTGCCTTTCATAATAATTACGCCCTTCAATGCGGTTTCTGCACGCCGGGCATCCTGGCGACGGCGACGGAATTTCTGGCTGAAAACCCCAACCCCAGCCGGGCCCAAGTGGAAAGCGCCCTGTCGGGTAATATCTGCCGTTGCACCGGTTATGTATCCATCGTCGATGCCATCCTGGAAGCGGGCGGCGGGTGACCTCCAATCCCTCCCATGACTATATCGGCCAGTCTGTCCACCGGCTGGAAGACGGGCGCCTGCTCAGGGGGCAGGGGCGGTATGTGGATGACATCAAATTGCCGGGCATGTTGGCCATGGCCATCTATCGCAGCCCTCACGCCCATGCCCGCATCCGGGGCATTGATCTATCGGTGACCCGCGAAATGGAAGGTGTGGTGGATGTTTTCTCAGCCGGGGATTTGGGTCCCGAACTTCCCATTATCCCCCTCAGGCTGGCGCCCTTCGAGGGCTTCGGGAGGTTTCTTCAGCGGCCCCTGGCCCAGGACAAAGTCCGTTATGTGGGTGAACCCATCTGCGTGGTTATCGCCACGGACCGCTATCTGGCTGAAGACGCAATGGAACTGATTCAGGTGGATTTCGAACCCCTGGGAGCGGTTACGAGTGTGGAGCAGGCGGCGGCAGGTGAAAACTGCGTCCACGAAGAGGCCGGCGAAAACATGGCGACCCGCTATACCGCCGCCCGTGGGGATATCGAGGCCAGCTTCGCCGGGGCCGCCTATACGCGCCGCGAACGCTTCCAGACCAACCGCCACGGAGCGGTGCCCCTGGAGACCCGGGGCCTGATCGGTGATTTTGATGCAAAGGCCCAGCGGCTCCGTTTGTATGGCGCGACCAAGGTCAATTTCTTTAATCGCCGCCATCTGGCTCAGGCGTTTGATCTGCCTGAAACCGATGTTGAATTGATCGAGACGGATGTGGGCGGCGGTTTTGGAGCTAGGGGCGAGCTGTACCCCGAAGATTATCTGGTTCCCATGGCCAGCCGGCGCGCCGGATGCCCGGTGAAATGGATCGAGGACCGGGGTGAAAACCTGATGGCCATGAACCATTCCAGGGACATTGTCTGCGAGCTTGAAATTGCCGCAACAGAAGACGGAAAAATCCTGGGGATGCGCGCCACTGTGCAAGGGGATATGGGTGCTTATCTCCGCACCAATGGGGGGACCGTGGCCTCGAAGGCAGTGCAGTTTTTGCCAGGCCCCTACCGGGTTCCGGCCTTTTCCTGTGACACGCAATTTCTCATCACCAACAAGACTCCGGTCGGCACATTCCGCGGGCCGGGGCGCTTCGAAGCCAATTTCTGCCGCGAACGTCTACTGGATCTGATGGCCGGTGATCTGGGGATCGATCCGGCGGAACTTCGTCTGCGCAATTTGATGGAGCCCACCGAATTGCCTTATCCAATCGGCGAGCTGGTCCCCGGTGATCCGGATGCCACCTATGATGCCGGCAATTATCCTTCGGCGCTCAAGCGGTTGCTGAAAGAAGTGGATTACGAAAATTGGAAGGACCGCCAGGGAGAGGTAACCGAGGGACGGGCATATGGATTGGGGATCGCCTGCTTTATTGAGAGCAGCGCCGCTGGGCCACCGGAATCGGCGCGCATCACCGCCGGTGCCGATGGCAGCATCGAAATCCGCACCGGTGCGTCCTCGGTCGGGCAGGGGACGGAAACCGGCCTTGCCCAGATTTGCGCCCAATATCTGGATTTGGATATGGATCGCATCTCTGTTCTTCATGGCAGCACAAATCTGATCGACAGCGGCGGCGGAACTTTCCACAGTCGCAACACGGTCATGGCCGGCAACGCTGTCCGCAAGGCGGCCGAGGCGCTCCGGGAGCGGGCAGTGGAATTAGCGGCATTGCGCTGGAACACGGAAGGGGTGGCTCTATCATATGGCGATGGCGGCGTTGGCCGGGGTGAGGACGATGAATTTCTGACCCTGGGAGAACTTGCCGGTTTCGCCGCTTCGGTCAGTGAGAACCTGAGCGCCGAAGCAACTTTTGATAACGAAAAGAAAGTTTCCTTTTCCTATGGCGCCCATGGGGCGCTGGTCGCCATCGATGTGGCGACGGGCATGGTTGAGGTAAAACGCTATCTGGTGATCGAGGAAATCGGCCGCACCCTGAACCCGGAACTGGTCCAGGGCCAGGCCGTCGGCGGTGTTGTGCAGGGGCTGGGCGGAACTTTTCTGGATCACATGGTCTATGACGATGAGGGACAGTTGCTGACCGGCAGTTTTGCCGATTATCTGTTGCCCACCAGTTCTGGATTGCCAGAAATCAAAGCGATTGCCCTTGAGGAATATCCCTCCGGGCTGAACCCCATGGGCTTCAAGGGTGCCGGCGAAGGCGGCATCGTCGCCGTTGCCGCCGCCACTGGGAACGCCGTCGCCCAGGCCCTTAAACCATACGGAATATCCATAAATGAATTGCCGTTGACGCCGGACAGGCTGCGCGCCGCCTTGCGCGCCGCCGGTGCGTGATCGGCTTAAGGGGGACGCAATGACTGTTATTGATGTACATGCCCATCTGGTGCCGCCGGAAGCGATTGAAATCCTGGCCAGTAGGGGGTGGGATTTTGGCATCGATCTGGTGGAGACCGAACCGGGCTGTCATTGTTGCCGGTTCGAAAGCGGCATACAGATACGCCCGTTTTTCGACACGCTGACCAATGCCGAACAGCGCCTGGGTGATATGGACCAACAGGGCGTGGACCGGGAGGTCTTAAGCATCTGGACGGATATCTTCGGCTATGACCTGCCCGCCGTTAAGGGTGCGCGCTGGCACACCATGTTAAACGATACGCTGGCCAGGCTTTGCGAAGCCCATGCCGGGCGGTTTTCCTGGCTGGCATCGGGGGCCATGCAGGACGGAGCGGCGGCGGCCAAGGAACTTGAACGCTGCATGAAGGCGAGCGCCATTGGCGCCATTGCCGCCACACATGTAGCCGGAAATAATCTTGGCGAATGCCCCTTGGATGAATTTTGGGCCGCCGCCCAGGAATTGTCGGCACCTGTGTTCCTTCATCCCGCCCAGCCCCTGGCGCCTAATCGGGCCAAGCGTTTCGGGCTTAACCAGATTGTTGCTTACACCAACGACACCACCTTGTGCGTGGGCTCCTTGATTTCATCGGGCGTGATGGACCGCTTCCCCAAGCTTGAATTGATTCTTTCCCATGGCGGAGGTTCCGTGCCTTTTCTGATTGGCCGCTTCGACCGCATGCACCGGGCGGCGGACCCGAAGGCGACGGGAAATGTGGCGGAACAAACCCCATCAGATTATTTGAGCCATTTCAATTATGACACCATCTTGCACCACGGCCCGGCCTTGAATTATTTGCGTGATCTGGTGGGCATCGAGCGCATGGTGCTGGGCACTGATCTGCCCTTCCCGCCGGGCGACCCCGATCCCCTGACCACGCTCCGGGATGCGGGGTTCGATGCGTCCGAGATCGAAAAAATCACGGACGAGAACCCCAACCGGCTGTTTCAAATTTAGGCCTACATCACCTCGCCGCCGGCGACGGCGATGGACTGGCCGGTGACCGAAGCCGATCCTTCCAGGCACAGCCAGGCGGTGGTCTCGGCCACCTCTTCGGGCTGGATCAGGCGCGCTTGCGGGTTATGCACGACCAGTTCGGCCAGGGCGTCTTCTTCCGAACGCCCGGTTTTCGACGTAATGGTTTCGATGGTGCGGGCGACCACGTCGGTGTCGGTATAGCCGGGGCAGATGGCATTGACCGTGATGCCGGTCTTGGCCGCTTCCAGGGCCAGGGCCCGGGTCAGTCCTATAATCCCGTGCTTGGAAGCCACATAGGCCGCGATATAGCCATATCCCTTAAGACCGGCGGTGGAAGCCACATTGATAATCCGGCCCCAGCCCGCGTCCCGCATGGCGGGGTATACCTGGCGGGTGCACCAATAGGTTCCGTTGAGGTTGGTGTTGATCATGGAATTCCAATGTTCCGTATCCATCCGGTGAAAGGGCGCGCTGCCGGCGATGCCCGCATTGTTGACCAGGATATGGACCGGACCTGACGCCTCGGTGGCAGCGGCGAAGCCGGCCTCGATGGATGCCTCGTCGGAAACATCGGTCCTGACGCTGAAGGCATTGCCCGGAAAGCGCCCGCCCAGATCTTCCTGGCGTTCCTTGAGCAAAGCCTCATCGCGCCCCATGATGGTCACATGGGCACCCAAGGCGGCCATTTTTTCGGCGATGGCGGCACCGATTCCCCGGGTTGCGCCGGTCACAGCGGCATGGCGATCCTTCAGCCAGTTTCCTTCGATGGTGGCGTTCATCTTATTTCCTCTCTGGGGTCTATTCATAGCCTCCAGGATAACGCCCTCTTGCTCTTGAGGCGAGGCGCGATATTGTAGGGGATAATCATACCCTGCTGTAAACGAGGACAAACATGGAATTCGGACTAACGGAAATCCAGAAGGAGCTGCAAGAGGCCGCCCGCAAATTCGCCACCGGAGAGCTGATCGAGGTGGCCCGCGCCATCGAGGAAGAAGATGAGCCCCTGTCCTTGGAAATGCGCAGACGCTATGGTGAGCTGGGATTTCTGGGCGTCAATATGCCGACCGAATATGGCGGCATGGGTCTGGGCTCCCTGGAAGCCGTGCTGGTGCTGGAGGAATTCGCCAAGATTTCCATCGCCGTCGCCTTCCCTGTGTTTGAAAGCTGCGTCGGCCCGCTCAAGGTGATCGAACATTTCGGCCAGAAAAAATTACAGGAAGAAGTTCTGCCCCAGGGTGCCACCGGTGAAATGGTGGTGGCCGTTTCCATGTCTGAGCCGGACGCCGGGACGGCGCTCACCGATCTCAGGACCAAGGCCAGCCTGGAAGGCGATACCATTACGCTCAACGGCCAAAAGCGTTGGTGCAGCGGCGGCGGCCATGCCGATGGCTATGTGGTCTATTGCCGCCTCAACGATGATCCCGGCGCCAAGGGGATCGGCGCCGTGTTCGTTGAGCGGGACCGCAAGGGCGTCAGTTTCGGCAAACCCGAAAAGCTCATGGGCTGGCGCGGCGTGCGCAGCGCCGACATCTTTTTCGACAATGTGGAATTACCGGCCCATCATCAGATCGTGCCCGCCGGCGGTTTCGGAAAATTGATGGAGGCCTTCGATCTGGAACGTTGCGGCAATGCCACCATGTCCCTGGCCCTGGCCCAGGCGGCTCTGGATCAGGCATTGGAATATGTTCAGGAACGCAAACAGTTCGGCAAACCCATCGTGGATTTCCAGGCGGTGCAATTGCAGTTGGCCGAAATGGCCATGAAGGTGGAAGCATCCCGCCTGTTGATTTACCGCGCCATTCAGAATGCCGAACATGGCCTGCCTTCGATCCTGGACAGTTCCATGGCCAAATGTTTCGCCAATCAGATCACCCGCGAAGTTTGCGGCGCGGGCGTTCAGCTCATGGGCGGATATGGCTATGCCAAGGAATATGGCATGGAACAGCGCTTCCGCGATTCCTGGGGCTGGGGCATCGCCGGCGGCGCTATCGACGTACAGAAAATCAATATCGCTTCGGCTCTGGTGGGGCGGCGCTTCAACCAGCGGGCTAAATAAAAAAACCAAAGAGGAGGGGGCGGATGGCGGCAAGACAGGCAGAGCTGGGCGTCATGTTGACCGAGGCGCGCATCGCCGCCGAAAAGGGTCGGGGTTTCTGGGCCGATAAAATCATCACGGATTATCTGGACGCTGCCGTCGCTGCTACCCCTGAGCGGACGGCCATCGCCGAATTCAATTCCATGACCGGTAAAGCGACCGAGCTGACTTATGCCGACCTGGACCGGCGTTCCCGGCGCATCGCGTTGGGTCTGGTCGGCCTGGGGATCAGGCCCGGCGATGTGGTTTCCTTTCAGCTTCCCAATTGGTGGGAATTCATGGGGCTGGTTCTGGGCGCCGTGCGCATCGGGGCCATCGTCAATCCCATGATGCCCATCTACCGGGAAAAGGATTTGCGCTTCATGCTGGGGCTGGCGGAAAGCAAGCTCCTGGTGGTGCCCAAGATTTTCCGCGGTTTCGATTACGCCGCCATGGCCAGGTCCCTGCAGGCAGAACTGCCCACCCTGGAACACATCCTGGTGGTGGGCGGTGATGATCCGGCGGACGCGTTTGAAGACATCCTCATGAACCGGGTCTGGGAAGATGAACAGGACGGTTCCGGACTGTTCGCCCAATACCGCCCGGGACCCAATGATGTGGTGCAGCTTCTCTATACGTCTGGCACCACCGGCGAGCCCAAGGGGGTCATGCATTCGACCAATACCCTGACCGGCTCCCTGTTCGAATATTCAAAACGCATCGGCCTGGATGGCGAGGATGTGGTGATCATGGGCTCGCCCTTCGCCCATCAGGTGGGCTTTCTTTATGGCATCATGGTGGCCCTGACCCATGGCATCGAACTGATCGCCTTCGATATTTGGGATGCGTCGGAAGCCGCCCGGCTCATTCAAGAGCGGGGCGCCACTTACACCCTATCCTCCACCCCCTTCCTGGCCGATCTGACCGACCTGGAGGATCTGGAGAAATACGATATCTCGTCCCTCAAGGCCTTCGTCTGCGGCGGAGCACCTGTGCCCTCCAGCCTGGCCAAGCGCGCCATCAAAAACCTCAAAACCAACATCGTTGCGGCCTGGGGTATGACCGAAAACAGCGCCGCCACCATCACCCGCCCCGAAGACCCGGACGCCAGGGTCTACAGCACCGACGGGGTGGCCCTGCCCGGCATGGAGGTGCGCGTCATTGGAGATGACGGCCAGCCCTTGCCGGCGGGCGAGGTGGGTGCCCTGCAATCCAAAGGTGCTGCCAATTTCATCGGCTACCTGAAACGCCCCGAACTTTACGCCCACGACGAGGATGGCTGGTTCGACACCGGCGATCTGGCCCGCATGGACGAGGAAGGCTATATCCGCATCACTGGGCGCTCCAAGGACGTGATCATCCGTGGCGGCGAAAACATCCCGGTGGCCGAGGTGGAGGATTTAATCTACACCCACCCGGCCATTCTGGATGCCGCCATCGTCGCCATGCAAGACGAGCGCCTGGGAGAACGCGCCTGCGCCTTCGTCACGCTGAAGCCCGGTGAGAAGATGGAGTTGGGTGAATTGGTGGCGTTCCTCACGGATAAGGAAATGACCCGGACTTATTTGCCGGAACGTCTGGAAGTGATCGAGGAAATGCCGCGCACGGCCAGCGGTAAAATCCAGAAATTTATTTTGCGGGAAACGGCGAAGGGTTTTTCGGCCTAACCCGTCTCCTCCGCCCCCGCGAACCCGATCAGCTGATCCAGCATTTCCGGGTTGGATCTGAGCTCGCCGCTGGCGCCGTTATAGACGATGCGGCCCCGGTCCATGACCAGGGTGCGGGGGGAAAAATCGAGGGCGATCTTGGTGTGCTGCTCGACCAGCAGAATGGACAGGTCGCCCGCACCCCGCAAGGAGTGCATGGCTTTCACCAGATTTTCGATTATCACTGGGGCCAGGCCTTCGGTCGGCTCGTCCATCAACAGGACGCTGGGATTGCCCACCAGGGCGCGGGCGATGGCCAGCATCTGTTGTTCGCCGCCGGATAATTGATTGCCCATATGACCGGCCCGCCCGGCCAGATTGGGGAAAAGCTCGAAGACCGACTCCTCGGTCCAATATCCGGGGCGGGACGCGATATCCAGGTTTTCGCGTACATTGAGGGATGGAAAGACTTCGCGCTCCTGGGGCACATAACCAAGGCCCGCCGCCGCCCGGCGGAAAATGGGCTCTTCCGATATGTTCGTGCCGTCCAGCAGGATGCGGCCG
The DNA here is from genome assembly GCA_964493945.1 of uncultured Rhodospirillaceae bacterium. Taxonomy (GTDB): domain Bacteria; phylum Pseudomonadota; class Alphaproteobacteria; order Rhodospirillales; family UBA2165; genus CAZBQG01. The sequence continues at coordinate 20,192 of CAZBQG010000015.1, read as the reverse complement.
GCGCGCTGGTTGGTGTGGCCCATGATGGTGGCCAGCAGCGTGGTCTTGCCGACGCCGTTGCGCCCGATGACGCTGAGGCTTTCACCGGCGGGCAGGGTGAAGCTGTTATCTTCCAGGACAATTGTCTCGTCATAGCCGGCGATCACGCCTTCCAGACTGAGGGCGTCAGGCATGGCTGCCCTCCCCCAGATAGACGCTGCGAACCTCTTGGTTGGCGGCGATCTCGCCGGGGGCGCCTTCGGTCAGGACTCGGCCCGCCACCAAAACCGTAATGCTTTGGGCGAAGCGGAAGACCACATCCATGTCGTGCTCGATGATCAGCACGGCCAGATCCTGGGGCAGGCTTTCGATCACCTCCAGGAGAATGCCGCTTTCCGACGAGGGCACCCCGGCGGCGGGCTCATCAAGCAACAAGACCTTGGGCTTGAGGCCCAGCGCGATGGTGATTTCCACCAGCCGTTGGCGGCCATAGGATAATTCACGTACCGGCTTGGCCGCATCTTCTTCCAGGCGCAAGCGGGTCAGCAGCTCATGGGCTTCCTCGATCACGTCTTTGCGGCGCCCCATGGGGCGGAAGAGCTGGCGGTGGGCGCCGATGCGCTCGGCGATGGACATGCAGACATTTTCCAAAACGGAAAGCTGCCAAAATAATGAATTGATCTGGAAAGTACGGGCCAGGCCCAATTTCACGCGCGCCGCCTCGCTTTGGGTGGTGATGTCTTCGCCCGCCAGCAGAACCTGGCCCCGGCTGGGCTCCAGCGCACCGGTGATCAGGTTGACGAAAGTGGTCTTGCCGGCACCATTGGGGCCGATCAGGGCATGCCGGGCACCGGGCTCGAGGACAAAATTGATTTCCTCGGCCACCGTGAGGGCGCCGAAATTTTTGCAGAGCGCGCGGGTTTCCAGGACGGCATTGCTCATGGCCGGGATTTCCCCAGACGGGTCATCAGCTTGTCGATCAGACCCAGCAATCCATTACGTGCGAAAAGGACCGTCAGGACCAAAAGCAAGCCGATGCCGAATTGCCAGAATTCGGGGCTCTCCTTGGCCAGCCAATCCTGCAAAATCATATAGGTCGCCGCCCCCAAAAAGGCGCCATAGAGACGCCCCGTGCCGCCCAGAATAAGCATGATCAACACATCGCCGGAGCGCTCGAAGCTGAGAGTCTCAAGAGCGACGAACTCCGTGGTCTGGGCCAGCAGGGCACCGGCCACACCGGCCACCGCCGCCGATAAAGTATAGACCTTGAGCAGTTCCTTGGGCACAGGCACGCCCACCGCCTGGGACCTGAGGGTGTTTTCCCGGATGCCCCGTAAGGATTGACCAAAAGGCGAATAAATAACGGCGCGCACCACCCAGAACATGACGAACAGCACTGCCAGGGAATAAAGATAGGCCGCCTGCCCATACAGGTCGAATTCGAACATGCCCAAAATGGGATCAATTTCCACGCCCTGCAGCCCGTCATCGCCGCCGGTCAGATCTTCTTGTTCGTTGGCGAATTCCTGCAACAAAATGGTCAAGGCCATGGTCAGCATGAGCAAGGTCAGATCCCGCGTGCGCAGGATGAACCAGCCGGTGATCAACCCCACCAGGCCGGCTGCCAAGGCCGCCACCACCAGCCCGCTGATGGGCTCGTTCCACCCCATGTGGGCCGAAAGCATGCCCGCCACATAGGCCCCGGTTCCGAAAAAGGCTGCATGTCCCAAGGAGATAATCCCCGCATAGCCCAGGATCATATCCAAGGATACGGCGAAGAGAATCATGATCAGAATCTGGGAGCCCAATTGCAGGAAATCGGGAAACACGAAAAAGGCAGCCATTGCCAGCACCCAGGGCAGATATTCCTCCCACCGCAAATGGTGGCGGGAAATGAGAAAATCACCAGGGTTCGGAACTATTTGGGGGGTTTGCATGGGGCTTACTTCCCGAACAGGCCCTGGGGGCGCCACAAGAGGATGGCGATGGTCACGAAGAAAATAAAGAAGGCACCGAATTCTGGCAGAAGATATTTGCCCCCTGTATCGATGACGCCCAAAATAAGGGCTGCGGCGAAGGCGCCCCTGATGCTGCCCATGCCGCCAACGGCCACCACAATCAGGAAATAGACCAGATATTCCATTGCGTAGGTGGGCGTCAGGCCCAGAATTTCCGTGCCCAGCGCTCCGCCGACGCCGGCCAGCCCACTTCCAAGGGCAAAAGTCAGGGTGAACAGCCGGTCCACATCGATGCCGATGGATTGGGCCATGCGCCGGTTATCGACGGCGGCCCGGATCATGGCCCCGATGCGCGTGCGTTCCAAGCCGTACCAGAGCCCGATGATTATCGCCACGCTGACGACGATGATAAAGGTCCGGTAGGTGGGGAATTCACGGAAACCCAGATTTACCTGACCCTTGAGATAGGAGGGCACATTGAGCTGCACATTGAGCGGTCCCCAGACAAGTGTTGCACCGGCGATGGCCATGAAGACTAGCCCGATGGTGAGCAGCACCTGATCCAGATCGCTGGCCCCGTAAAAGCGCGCATATAGCAACCGTTCAAAGACCACCGAGATAAGGGCCACGGCAATGAAACAAAGAATGACGGCCAGCAGGAAGGGAATCCCCAATGAGGTGGCGAAACTCATGGACAGATAGCCGCCAAGCATGGCGAAGGCGCCATGGGCCAGATTGACGAAGCCCATCAATCCCATGGTCACCGACAGGCCGACCGAGATGATGAACAGGATCATGGCGAAGGCGATGCCGTCGAAAACAATGCTGACGGCAGTATTGAAAAGCTGTTCCATAACTGAGAAACCGGGAAAAGAAATCCGCCGGCGGCGTCAGGCCGGCGGCGGATTTCCTCGATTACGGATTGGGTGACTACTTGGCGTTCAGTATCTTCCAGGGATCCTTGACCATCTTGATGGTCGAGATTTCCGTGTTCTGGAGTTTACCGTTCACCAAATCCACCCGGCGGAGATACTGATTATTGACCACGTCCCTTGTTTTGGGATCGATCATCATGGGGCCCCGGGGGCTGTTGAATTTCCAACCCTTCCAGGCTTTGATCGCGCCGGCTGCGGTAATCTTGCCGTCCAGTTTGCCGATGGCGTGATAGAGCGCCGCCATACCGTCATAGCCCTGCACGCCCACGAAATCAGGCGAGGTGCTGGCGCCATATTCCGCTTTCCAGGCTTTCACGAAAGCCTTGTTGGCGGGCCGATCGCCGGCCGCGGAATAATGGTGCATGGTGACCACGCCGACCGGAACCTTGCCCATATTGGGAAGTTCGGTGTCCTGGGTGATGTCGCCCGGGCCGATCAGCTTGATGCCGGCCTTCTTCATGCCCAGATCGCCGAAGGTCTTCATAACGCCCGTCGCCCATTTGCCGGCCGGGATGAACACATAAAGCGCATCCGGTTTGGCATCCTTGACCCGTTGCAGGAACGGTGTGAAATCAGGAATCTTGGGAAAAGGGAAGGGAATGGAGGCAATCACCTTGCCGCCCGCCGCCTTGAAGCTGCGGCTGAAGGCGTTGATGGAGTCCTTGCCCGGCGCATAGTTAGCATAGGCGACGGCTGCTGTCCGGATGCCCATCTTGTTGTAGGCATGGGTGCCAAGCGGGTAGGCGGATTGCCACATGGTGAAGGAGACGCGCGCCGCATATTTGCACCGGGTGGTGACCGAGGCGGTGCCAGCATTCATGACCAGCACGGGAATCTTAGCCTTTTTGCAAAGGCTCATGATGGCGAAGGCATTGTTGGAATAGATGATGCCGCCCAGGATATCGATCTTTTCGCGGGTGATCAGTTCCAGCGCCAGCCGTTTCGCGATGTCGGGCTTGGGCCCGGTGCTGTCGCGCCGGATAAGCTTGATCTTATGGCCGCCAGGCACCTTGGGATGGAGTTTCTGATAAAGCTTCAACCCCCGGTCCAATTGCTGACCCAACTGGGCGTTGGGGCCGGAAAAAGGAAGAATGATACCGACCTTGACGGTCGCCGCCTGAAGCGCTCCCGGCAACAGCAGGGCACTAGCAAAAAGCCCCAATAATGTTTTCGAATGTCGCATGACCTACCTCCCATAAAGGTAATGAACTAAACGTTTCATTCTGGGTTCCACTATAACACCGCTGGCCTTGCTGTTCAATGCGGGTTGGGCTCAGTAGAGCTTTTTATCCTCATGGACCAGATTGCGGGGCGCGTGGCCGCCCAGGACCCGCAGCACATTTTGCAGCGTTGTGTGGAACCCTGGATCCTCGTCGTCGCCTTGCGAGGAATTGTGCGGCGAGCTCACCAGATTGGGCAGCTTTAAAAAATCATGCTTCATGCGGAACTCGCCATGGCGTACGGGCTCTACCCACCAGGCATCCAGGCCGGCATAGAAGTTTGGATGGGCCAGGAGATGTTCATAAAGTGCCGTCTCGTCCAACACCTCGCCCCTGGACACATTTATGAGAATGGCGTCGGGCTTGCACCAGGCGAGCTCCCGCGCGCCAATCATGCCCTCGGTGTGCTGTGTCAGGGCAAGGCAGACGGCGATCACATCTGTTTCTCCCAGGACTTTTTTCAGATCCTTCGAAGTGCCCATGAAATCCACACCCGGCTCGCTGGTTCCGATCCGGTTGATGCCCATGACTTTCATGCCGAAGGCGCGGAACAAGGGCACCACGGCGCGTCCGACGCCACCCAAACCGATGATAGCCGCCGTACCGCCCTCAAGGATGCGGTTGCCCGATTTCATCTGGTTGAATTCGCCCTCGATCATCTTGTGGTGTTCGATCAAAAGACGGCGCGAACAGGCCAGGGTCATGGCCAGGATATGTTCGGCCATGGTCCGGGCGCTGGCGCCTCTGGAGCAGGCGACGGGAACGCCGGCGGGCAGAATGGAAAAGGGAACATGATCGATGCCCGCGCTGGTAAGCTGGACAAAGCGGAGATTTTGCATAAGCGCCCCTTCTTCGGCGCTTAGCTCGACGCGCAGATTGCCGCCGAGGAGCAGCTCGGCCCGGGCCAGCGCGTCACGCCTTTCATTACCCGCCAGATCGGCCAGGAATATCAGATCGCATTTGCCGCCCAGCATCTGCTCGGTCAGGCTTCTACGGTGCTTGCGGTTGGGGTTTGTAACAACAACCCTAAGCACTATTTATCGCCGTAGGTGATCTTGTAATCGCTCAGCGTCACATCCTGGAAGGCGACCCGGTCGTCTTTCGGTTGATGGGGGAAGGCGCGGGTGCAATCGAAGCCCACCTTGGTGCCCATATTGTCCGGAAAAGACGGGTTGAGACCCAGGCCGAAGGCGGCGTCCACCTGGACGATGCCGGTAGACGGGATCAGACGGTTGGCCATGGCCCACTCCACATCGCCCGCATTGCGGATATCCACATCCTCATCCACCACGGTGACGAATTTGAGCATGTTGAAGGCGGCGAAGGCGGCCATGATGGCGTTTTTGGGCCAGCCCGACTGGGTCGGCGACATCTGAATGATGGCGTGAAACACGCCGCAGCCGCCATGGCTCATATAGACATCCAGAATGCCTGGGACCTGTTTTGGAAGCTGCACCTGCAAATGCCCCTCGGCCAGAAGCCCAGCCGAATTGAACACTTCGACGCCGGACAATAATGTGTGGAAGACCGGGTTGCGCCGGTGGTGGATGGCCTTGATGCGCACATGCTGGCGTGGTGCGCGCGACGCATAAAGCCCGGTGACTTCGGCAAATGGGCCTTCGCCCAGTACGCTGTCATGGAGCAGGTCGCATTCCAGCGCATAGCTGGCATTGGCCACCATCTCCACATTGGAGGTGTTGCCCCGCACCAATTCCAGGGGCGCGCCTTCAAACTCGCTGGCGATGCCCAGCTCGTCTGTGTTGGCTGGTGCCGCGCCCGGCGGCGTGGCGCCCGCGAAATAGACACCGGGGCCGACGCCCACATTAAGGGTGAAGGGCAGATGCTGTTTCTTCTTCCGTGCCTTTTCCAGATAAACCCCCAGATGCCGGCCGGGATCGATCAGCAGCGACATGGTGGTTTCGTTGATGACCATGACCCGGTGGACGGATGCGTTACGCACTCCCGTATCCGGGTCCTTGGTGATTAGCACGGCCACATCGAAATAGCGCCCGCCGTCCCGCAAGGCGTGGACCGGGACCGGCAGCTTGGTCACGTCGGGTTCGTTCATGGCCACCTGTTTGACCGGGCCCGTCTTGGCCACTGCCGGCGGCATTGGGTCGGTGGACCAATCCGATATGCGGTCGGCGACGAATTTGGATAATTCCTTTTCCTCGCAGCCCATCAGATCGGACAAAAGTTCCCTGGACCAATAAAGCCCGGTGAAGACCGGCTCCTTGAAGCCCTTGACTTTTTCAAACAAAACCGCCGACGGGCTGCCTTCCAGCTTGGCCGCGATGGCCGCCAGCTCATAGCGCGGATCCACTTCCGATTTGACCCGCGTCAGGCGGCCCCGCTTATCCAGCCGCGTAACGATCTTGCCCAAATCTCCCAGATATTTTCGAGCCATTGTCTTTGCTCCTCCTCAGCCCTCAGCCTTGTTCGGCCCGCCTCAGCCAGAATTCCCAGGCCCGCGCGATGGAATAGGGGCTGATCATCACCGCGCGGTGTTTCTCGATTTCCATGTCGGTCAAATATTCCAGATTGCCGCCCAGGCGCAGGGCTTCCAGCAAAAGGCGGGCATTGACCATGGTGTAGATGGAAATCATCACCGATGCCTTGACCGACGGGGCGGCGACGACAAGGCCGTGGCCGCGCATAAGACAGACGGAGCCTTCGCCCATCACCCGGGCCAGATCGCCCCCTTGTTCCATATCGACCACCAATTGCGCCAACTCGCCGAATTTGTGCCGCAAATCCCAATTGGGTACGCTGGTGCCCAGGACGGCGCCTGTATGGACGATGGCCCGCATGGGCACATCGCTTACCGAAAAGGGCATGACGTCATCGGAATGGGCATGGACGACAGAGCCCACATCGCCCCGCACCTTCATAATGGCGCCGTGGATATAGCGCTCCAGATAGGGGCTGCGTTCGTCGTCGCCGATCAAATTTCCATCCAGATCGAATTCCTGAATGTCGTTGGCCTCCACCACGCCGGGACTGCGGGACCGGGACATCAGGTAGCGTTCCGGGTTGTCCGGGTGACGCGAGCTGATATGGCCATAGGCATCGACCACATTCTCGTTGGCCAGGATATGGTTGGCGCTGACCAACTCGTCTAGGCACTCGGCCAAGGACGGTTTTTCGTCCGCCATGATAGAAACCTCCCAATTTCAAACCGCACTTTTGCCAAAACTTGGCAGATTAGCGGTTTAAGTCAAGGCTCTAGGCTATTCCGTTGTCCCGAAGCCACACATATATGGCGGGAATGACCAGCAAAGTGAGCGCTGTTGAGGAAGCCAGCCCGAAAACAAGTGACAGAGCCAACCCCTGGAAAATGGGATCGGTCAGGATGAATGCGGCGCCAATCATGGTGGCCATGGCGGTCAGGAAGATGGGTTTGAAGCGGATGGCGCCGGCGTCCAGCAACGCCTGGCGAAGTGCTGTGCCGGACCCTTGCCGGCGGCGGATGAAATCGACCAGCAGGATGGAATTACGCACGATGATTCCGGCCAAAGCAATAAAGCCGATCATGGAGGTGGGGGTAAAGGGCGCGTCGAACAGCCAATGGCCGCAGACGATACCGATCAGGGCCAGGGGCACGGGCACCAGAATGACCAGGGGAAGGCGGAAACTTCCGAACTGGCCCACCACCAATAAAAATGGCCAGGATGGCGGCTGCGAAGGCGATGCCCATTTAGATAAAACTAAATTAGTAAATATGAATATAGGGGATTTTGAAAAATCGGCAACACAGGCTACCCAGCTCCTTCGAACCATGAGCAATGAGAAGCGGCTGATGATCTTGTGTCTATTGACGGGTGGCGAACTTTCGGTTGGGCAGTTGGAGCCCGTGGTCGGGCTCAGCCAGTCTGCCCTGTCCCAGCATCTGGCCATCCTGCGCGAAAAGGAAATGGTCAAGACCCGCCGGGAATCCCAGACCATTTACTATTCGCTGGCCGATCCTAACGCGGCCAAAATCCTGGAAACCCTCTACGGAATTTTCTGCCCACCGGGCTTTGATCCCCACCAGAGATAAGGAAAAATATCATTTCCATCGACCGTATCGTATTTGCCTTCGCCGGAACCCACCTTCCCGCACTCCTACGACCTTTAATCTTCCAACAGATAGCCGAACATGGCCTGGGCGTCCCTTGCCGTTTCCTCGCTGGGCTTGGTCGGTTCCGGCACTTCGTCGCGCCAATGGAAGGGGCGGCAGGCATCGAAGATCAGGCGTGAATTGGTGTGATTGCCGCTGTCCCGGTCCCAGGGGTTGAGACGGGGATCTGCCTTGGAGCCTTGCGCGCCCCGTATCAGGTCGACCGAGGTGGCAGGATCCGACCTTGTAAGAGCGGCATAGATCAGCTCTTCCAGATTGACCACATCCACGTCTTCGTCGGTGACGATCACCCACCGGTTGCCGTTATTGGCCCCCACCATGGAGGCCACATGTCCGGCTTGTTTGGAATGCCCGGCATAGCGCTGCTTGATGGAGACGCCGAACAAGATGCGCGCGCCGCCGATTTCGTGGGCCCAGGCTGCCTGCACGTCGGGCACGCCGGCCGCTTTGATGTCGCGTTTGAGCACGGCAGACCGGGTGATCGCGAAAAAGCGGGAAAATTCGTCGGGCAGGGCTTGCGGCACGAAACCCAGCAAGATGGGATCATTGCGGTGATAGATGGCCTGGATATCCACCACCGGATCGACCCGGCCTTTTTCGGTATAGGTGCCGGTCCAGTCACCGAAGGGGCCTTCCGGCTCGATGCGGTCCAGATTGACATAACCTTCCAGCGCGATTTCCGCATTGGCCGGGATGGGCAAGCCGGTGATGGGGCCCTTGACCACTTCGACGGGCTTGCCCCGCATGCGGCCCACCACATCCATCTCTCCCACCCCTTCGGGCACGATGGAGGAGGCCATGAAAAAGGTCATGGGATCGCCGCCCAGCACCATGACCATGGGCATGCGTTCGCCCCTGGCCTGATATTTCTTCAGATGCACGCTGGCATGGTGGCCGGGCACCACGTTATGCCCGACGGTCTTGTTGTCCATGATCATCAGGCGGTAACTGCCGCAATTGACCCAGCCCGTATCGGGATCGCGGGTGATGTTAAAGCTGCCCGTGCCGATATAACGCCCGCCGTCCTTTTCATGCCAGAGGGGCGTGGGGAACATTTCCAGATCCACCTCGTCGCCGGTGATGGTGTTCTCAAAAATGGGGCCATCCTCCACCTCGACGGGAGGGATCAGGGGCTTATCGCTGGCGAAAACATCGCAATAGGCATCGCTCAGATCCACCTTGCCAAGCTCGGTGGGAAAGCCCAGCGACATGTTCTTGCGCTGGCCGCCGAAGATATTTGTAAGAATACGGAAGCCCTTGTCGAAGCCCGGAATCTCGTCGAACAGAACCGCATCGGCGGTTTCAGATCGGGATATGACGCTGGCGGCCAGGCCGATTTCACGCTGCCAGGGGGCACCGGTGATGGTTTGCAATTCGCCCATGCGGGTTGCTTCCTCGATCCATTCGCGCAAATCGCCATAAGTCAATTTGTGTCGGATATTGTCGCCTGAAGACATGATTTCCCTCCCTTTATTTTTTCAGCAAGTAGCCGAACATTTCGGCTGCGTCCCGCGCGGTTTCGAGGGTTGGCTTGTTGGGTTCGGGGAAGTCGTCCCGCCAATGGAAAGGGCGGCAGGCATCGAAAATCATGCGCGAATTGACGAAGTTGCGCTTCTTCCTGTCCCAGGGCGTAAGGCGGGGGTCCGACGGCGCCCCCGGCGCATTGGTGATCCAATCCACCGATGTTGCCGGGTCGGACCGGGTGAGCGCGGCATAGATCAGCTCTTCCAGATCGACCACATCCACATCGTCATCGGTGACGATGATCCAGCGGCTACCGACGGCACTGGCCCTGACCATGGAGGCCACGTGGCCTGCCTGCTTGGCGTGCCCGGCATAGCGCTGCGTGATGGAGACGCCAATCAGCATACGTGCGGCGCCTATTTCGTGGCACCAGACTTCCTTGACATCGGGCACGCCGGCGGCGGCAATGGCGCGCTTGACCTGGGCCGAGCTGCGGATGGCGCAAAAGCGCGAAAATTCATCGGGCAGGCTTTGCGGGATGAAGGCCAGCATGATGGGGTCGTTGCGGTAATAGACCGCCTTGATATCGACCACCGGATTGGGCCGGCCTTTTTCGGTGTAGGTTCCGGTCCAATCGCCGAAGGGGCCTTCGGGCTCGATGCGGCTTGAATCCAGATAGCCTTCCAAAACGATTTCCGCATCCGCCGGAAACGGAAGCCCGGTCACCTTGCCCTTGACCAGTTCGATGGGGCGTCCCCGCATGCGCCCTGCCATTTCAAACTCGCCCACCTCTTCGCCGAGCGCGCTGGCCCCCATGAAAAAACACATGGGATCGCCGCCCAGCACGATGGCCATGGGCAGCCTCTCGCCCTTGGCCTCATATTTCTGGCGGTGGTAATCGGCGTGGTGGCTGGGCAGCACATTATGGGCCACGGTCTGCTTGTCCTTGAGCATGACCCGGTAGCAGCCCAGATTGACCCAGCCCGTTTCCGGGTCCCGGGTCACATGATAGCTGCCGGTGCCGATATAACGCCCGCCATCCTTTTCATGCCAAAGGGGTGCGGGGAAGACATCCAGGTCCACATCATCGCCCAGTTGGATGTTTTCGAAAATAGGCCCGCCCTCCACCTCGTTGGGCGGGATAAGATCACCTTGATCCATGAACACTTCGGCGAAGGCGTCGCTCAGCTCCACCTTGTCCAGACCGGTGGGGAAGCCCAGCGACATGTTTTTGCGCTTGCCGCCAAACAGATTGGCCAGGATGCGGAACCCCTTGGGATAACCGGGCACCTCGTCAAACAATAATGCGGCTGCGTTTTCGTGGGCGGCGACCAGCCCCACCGCCATGCCGATTTCCCGGTCCGTGCCCGCACCCGTCACATGTTTGAGCTCGCCTAAACGTTCGGCTTCGGTGATCCAGTCCCGCAGACCCTCATAGGTCAGCTTATGGCTGATATTGCCGCCCCCGCTTGATGACATTTGTTCTCTCTCCCTTTGGCTGGTGGTTCCATGATAAGCTTTGCAGTGCCAGGGAGGCAATGAAACGTGGTGGATCTGACGCTAGAAACCAAATACGCCGCAACCCAAGGCCGCGTCTTTGTCAGCGGGGTGCAGGCCCTGGCCCGCCTGCCTTTGATGCAGCGCCAACGCGATCAGGCGGCTGGGCGCCATACCGCTGGCTATATTTCCGGATACCGGGGATCGCCCTTGGGCGGCTATGACGAAGCCCTCTGGAGCGCCCAGAAATATCTGGACCGCCATCACATCAAATTCAATTCAGGCGTCAATGAAGACATGGCGGCCACGGCCTGCTGGGGGACCCAACAGGCGGCGTTGTTCGGCCCGGCCAAATATGACGGGGTCTTCGCCATCTGGTACGGCAAGGGGCCGGGTGTGGACCGCAGTGGCGATCCGCTGAAGCACGGCAATCTGGCCGGCACATCGCCCCATGGCGGGGTCCTGGTGATGACCGGCGATGATCATCTGGCCAAGTCGTCAACCACGGCGCACCAGTCCGAACAGGCCCTGATCGCCGCCATGATCCCTATTTTTTATCCTGCATCGGTCCAAGAATTTCTTGATCTTGGGCTGCACGGTTTCGCCATGTCGCGCTATTCCGGCGCCTTCACCGGTTTCAAATGCGTCGGCGATATCGTCGAAGGATCGGCCTCGGTGGCGGTCGACCGGGACCGCGTACAGATCATCACACCCGATGATTTCGTTTTGCCCGAAGACGGCGTTCATATCCGCTGGCCCGACGCCATGCAAACTCAAGAGACACGGCTCATAAATGTGAAATTGAAGGCGGCCCAGGCCTATGTGCGGGCCAACCGCCTGGACCGGGAGACCCATACGGCCCCCACCAAGCGCCTGGGCATCGTCGCCGCCGGCAAGGCCTGGCTGGATGTGCTCCAGGCTTTTGACGAGCTGGGCCTGGACGACGACGCCCACCGCGATCTAGGTATTTCGGTTTTTAAGGTCGCCATGCCCTGGCCTCTGGAGCCCCAATGCATCACGGATTGGGCAGCGGGTTTCGATGAAATCCTGGTGGTGGAGGAAAAGCGCGCCATCATCGAAGACCAGTTGGCCAGGCTGCTATATGGCCTGGCCGACAATATCCGCCCCCGCCTGGTGGGCAAACTGGACGAAGCCGGGCGCGCGCTTGTGCCCGAAGCCGGCGGGCTCAGCGGGGCCGAAGTGGCGCGCATCATCGCCAATAGGTTTCTGGAACCGGACGGCGGAAATTGTCTGGCCTCCGCCTCCGCCGCCCTGGCCGCCCGGACGGATGCCTCCAACCTGCCCGCCGCGCCCGCCGAACGGGGGTCGTGGTTCTGCGCCGGCTGCCCGCATAATTCATCGACCAAGGTGCCCGATGGCTCCATGGCGCTGTTGGGTATTGGCTGCCATACCATGTCCATGGCCATGGACCGCTCCACCGGGTCTTTCACCCATATGGGCGGGGAAGGGGGCGCCTGGATCGGCATAGCGCCCTTTTCCAAGATCCCCCATATTTTCCAAAACATGGGCGACGGCACCTATTTCCATTCGGGCTTGCTGGCCATCCGCGCGGCCATCGCGGCGGGAGTCAATATCACCTACAAGATTCTTTACAATGATGCGGTGGCGCTGACCGGCGGCCAGCCGGTGGAAGGGGGGCTGGAGGTCTGGGATATTTCCCGCCAACTGGCCGCCGAAGGGGTGGGGCGCATCGCGCTGATCAGTGACGAGCCAGATAAATACCCGGCAGGCACAAATTTCGCGCCGGGCATGGAAATCCATCACCGGCGCGCCCTGGATGCCGTGCAGTGTGAATTCCGCACTGAGCCGGGGGTGACGGCCATCATCTATGACCAGACCTGCGCCGCCGAAAAACGCAGAAGGCGCAAACGGGGCCTTTATCCCGACCCGGCGGAGCGCCTGTTCATCAACCAAGATGTCTGCGATGGCTGCGGGGCTTGTAACGAGGCTTCCAATTGCGTGGCACTCTGGCCCTTGGAGACGCCCCTGGGCCGCAAGCGGCGCATCGATCAATCCTCATGCAACAAGGATTTTTCCTGCCTGGAAGGGTTTTGCCCAAGCTTCGTCACGGTCGAAGGCGGCAGCCTGCTCCAGACTCAGCCGATGGAGGCAAGCGAATCAGACCCGGCGGCCCATCTGCCCGATCCCGCACCCGCCCCAATGGGCCACACCTATAACGTCCTGCTCTCGGGCATTGGCGGCACGGGTGTGGTCACGGCGGGCGCCTTGTTGGGGACGGCGGCGCATCTTGAAGGCAAGGGCTGTTCGGTTCTGGATCAAACGGGTCTGGCCCAGAAAAACGGCGCGGTGACCAGCCATTTGCGCCTGGCGGCGGACCCAGGCGCCGTTCTGGGCACCCGCATCGGCACGGGCATGGCCGATCTGGTGTTGGGCTTCGATATGGTGGTGGCGGCGGGGCCGGAAGCGGTGCTGTGCATGTCGGGGGAGCGCACCAAGGCGGTGATCAACGACCATCTGGTGCCGCTCGCTTTGTTCGCCGAAAAGCCCGATCTTCCCTTTGCCGCCGGCCCATACCCCGAAGTAATCAAAGCAGCCCTGGGCACGGCCGGGCTTCATCTGGTGGATGCCACGCGCCTGGCGGGCCGCCTTCTGGGGGACAGCATCTCCAGCAACATTTTCCTCATGGGCTATGCCTATCAGTCGGGGCTCTTGCCGCTGGGCGCCCAATCCATCCGCCGGGCCATAGAGCTCAACGGCGTGGCCGTCCCCGTCAATCTCCGAGCCTTCGCCTGGGGTCGGGTGGCGGCGGCGGAGCCCGGTAAGTTGGCCGAACTCACTGGGGATGGCCAGGCGCCCCCAGAGGCCCAGGACCTGGACACATTCATCGCCGCCCGCGCCGCCGATCTAACGGCATACCAGAACGCGGCATATGGTGCCCGCTACGAGGCCCGCTTGACCCCTTTGCGTGAGGCCGAAGCCCGGCTCAACCCAGCCAGCCAGGAGCTGACCCTGGCCGCCGCCGCCTCACTCTACAAGCTGATGGCCTGCAAGGACGAATATGAAGTGGCGAGACTCTATACGGATGGCCAGTTTCGCACCCGGCTGGCCCAACAGTTCAGCGGCGCTTATCGTCTCCGTTACCACCTCTCGCCCCCTCTGATCTCCCGCCGCGACCCGCTAACCGGAGACCGCCAAAAAATAGAGCTGGGCGCCTGGGTGGAGCCGATGCTGAAGCTGCTGGCCCGGCTCAAGTCTTTGCGGGGAACGCTCCTCGATCCGTTCGGCTATCAGACCGAACGCCGGGCTGAGCGGAATATCCTGGCGGAATTCGAGGTGCTGATTGACGAGCTGGCGGGCGGGTTGACGCCGGGGAATTATGAGGCGGCGCTGGAGCTGGCGCGTCTGCCTTTGGGCATCCGGGGGTTTGGGCATGTGAAGCGACGGAGTATGGAGGAGGCGGACGCGGCGCGGAAGGAGTTAATCGTGCGTTGGCGGGAGGCGGAGGCGGGGAGCGCCTCGCTGGAACGGGATAAGTTGACAGGGTGAAGAAGTATAGCTACAGTTATGTAGTGACAAATATGTAATTACGCGGACCCGGACTATTGCGCTGGAAATGGGACGTCAACAAGAGCCTTACCAATAAGCGGGATCACGGTCTGGGCTTTGAGACGGCGCAGCTTGTATTCGATGATCCGCTTGCCGCGTCACGCCTGGACCCGTACGCGGGTGAACAACGATGGCAAACCATAGGTATGATCGGCAAGGTGGTCGTAATCGTGGTCCATACCTGGCCAGAGTTGGACCACGAATCGGGAGGCGAAATTGGGCGCATCATTACCGCCCGAAAGGCAACGGCACATGAAAGGAAAGCCTATGAAGAAGGGGACTTCTAAATTGCTGACCAAAAAACAAAAAGCCGAACTTAAGGCGCTTGAGGCACTACCTGATGGTCAGATCGATACCAGCGACATCCCCCAGGTCCATGATTGGTCGGGAGCCAAGCGAGGTGTGCTCTATCGGCCGGTAAAGCAGCAACTCACATTGCGCCTCGACGCCGATCTGGTCGATTGGTTCAAGAGACACGCCCCCGGCGGCCGTGGATATCAAACTGAAATTAATCGGGCGCTGCGGGAATATGTGGGGGAACAGGAGAGCTCGGCGGAGTAATGGGCTCACCCCGGCCATGGCAAGCAAGCTCTTCTTTTCTTCATTTTTCTTTCTCCCCCCGCAGGGCTAGGATGGTCCCAACAGCTCCGGACCTTAACCTGAACAGGACCCGCGCCCATGCCCAACGCAACCGACAAGATAGATGTGCATCATCATGTGATCCCCGAATTCTTCAAGGAAGCCGTGGCCGAGGGGGGATATACCGCTACCAGCTATCGGCCCTATCCCGACTGGTCGCCGGAAATTTCGTTGGCGCTGATGGACAAGGCTGGGGTGGGCAAGGCCTATTTGTCCTTTTCCGCGCCCGGTATCTATTTCGGCGACAAGGCCAAGGCGTGTGAGCTGGGGCGGCGCTGCAATGAATATATGGCGGAGCTGAAGGCCGCCCATCCTGACCGGTTCGGGGCTTTTTGTGTGTTGCCGCTGCCCGATATCGATGGGGCATTGGCTGAAATTGAACATGCCTTGGATGAGTTGAAGCTGAACGGCATCGGGCTGATGACCCAGGTGGGCGGGCAGTATCAGGGGAATGCGGAGTTCGAGCCGGTCTATGAGGAGCTGAACCGGCGCAAGCGGCCCATTTTTATTCATCCCACCTATCTGCCGGCCACCGAGGCCAAGGATATGGAAGTGCCCGACTCCATCATCGAATATCCCTTCGATACGACCCGCACCGTGACCAATATGATCTATACCGGGCTTCTGGAACGTCACCCGGATCTTAGATTTATCCTGCCCCATGGCGGGGGAACTTTGCCGTTTCTCGCCAACCGCCTTGCTCTGTTCGACCGACTGCCCAAATTCAGGGACAATTTTCCGGAAGGCTCGGCGGCTTATTTGCGGCGGCTTTATTACGATACGGCGATCATCGGCGACAGCGCCCCACTGAATGCGCTGCAAGCTCTGGCCGGGCCGTCCCAGATCCTGTTCGGCACCGATTATCCCTATGTGGGTGATCAGGTGGTCCTGGATCAGACAGGGGGCACCGACGATCATGACGGCTTCGATCCGGCGGCCAGGCGCATGATGGAGCTGGACAATGCAGACCGTCTGTTTGGCGCGGGTGGCTGAAATGGCCGAACATCAGCTATGCGCCATTGAGGATTTGGCCGATGGCGGGGGCAGACCCTTCAGCGCCGGCGGGATGAAGCTGGCCCTCTTCCGCATCGGTGATGAAGTCTTCTGCGTCGAGAATATCTGTCCCCATAACGGGGCGGCTTTGCATGATGGGATTTTGGACAAGAAGGACAAAAACATCCTTTGCCGCTGGCACTATATTGCCTACGATTTGGAGAGTGGCGGTTGCGTCGGCAATCCCAAAAGCCGGGTGGCCAATTTCCCGGTGGAAATCAGGGATGGCGATGTGTTTGTCCGGCTGGAGGATGAGGCATGATGGATATTGAGGATTTCAGCGCCGATGTCTTGATCGTTGGCGGCGGTATCGCCGGGCTGATGGCCGGCATCCGGGCCGCCGAAATGGGCGCCAATGTGGTTCTGTCCGATAAGGGCAACACCCTGACCAGTGGCGCGGGAAGTGCCGGCAATGATCATTTTTTGTGTTGGATCCCTGAAGCCCATGGCGATGACCTGGATGCCTATCTGGCCGAATTGCGCACCGGCAAGGGGGGTGGCATCGCCAATCTGGTGGGGACCAACCATGCCAAGGTCTGGCTGGAAGATTCATTTGGTATGGTCAAGCGCTGGGACGAATGGGGCATTCCCATGTCCCATGACGGCGAATATCTGTTCGCCGGGCACGCTTTTCCGGGGGGGCTCCGCGCCCGGCTCAAATATTGGGGCAAGTATCAGAAAAAAATTCTCACTCGTGAGGCCAAAAAACGTGGGGTGCGGATCGTCAACCGCTGCATGATTTTCGATCTGCTAGGCGGGCCGGACGGCGTCGGCGGGGCCGTCGGGGTCATGACCCGGGAAGACAGGCTGGCATGTTTTCAGGCCAAGGCCGTTTTCGTCGGCACGGGGGAAATGCGCCGCCTTTTTCCAGGCGTCACGCCGGCCATGATGAACAACGACACCCTGCCCATCACCCTGACCGGGGACGGGCGGGCCATGGCCTACCGGTTGGGAGCCGAACTCACCAATATGGAAATGCTGTACCGCCATGTGGGCTTGCGCAATTTCGCCCGCCAGGGGCAGGGCTCCTGGATCGGCGTCTACCGCGATCCCGCCGACAATCCCATCGGGCCCTATGTGACCGAGCCCAACCGCCTGCATGGCGATAAGACGCCGGAGGTGGACAAGGAGCTGTTCGGGCGCATTTTTGAAGGCGCCAAAGGCCCGGTCTATATGGATTGCCGGGGGATATCGGACGAAGATTTGGATTTTCTGCAAACCTCTCTCGGTAATGAGGGCAATCAGGCGGTGGTCGATCATTTTCGGGCCGAAGGGGTGGATTTGCAGCAAAACGCCGTTGAATTCGCCACCTATAGCCTGATCGCCGTCGGCGGCATTTACCGTAACGAGAAGGCCGAGACATTGGTGCCGGGTCTTTATTCGGCGGGCGATGAATGGGGTAACGGCATATCGGCGGCCTCCATTTTCGGCTGGATCGCCGGCGAAAACGCGGCCCGTTATGCCAAGGATAATGACAGCCCGGATAGCTCCAAGGATCAGGCCAGGATCGATGATCTGGGGCATTTGATTGGCGGCTTCGCTGACGGGCGGCGGGGCCACACCTGGCAGGATGCCAATATGGCCCTGCAGCAGACCATGCGCGATTATGCCGGGCTGGTCCGCTCCGGCCACATGCTGGAGGCCGGGCTCGGCCATTTGGGGCGCCTGAAAGCCAAATTGAAAGACGGGCTGGGCGCGGAGAACCCATTGGAGGTGGCGCGCTGCCTGGAGGTGCTGAACCTCTACGACATGGGCGAGCTGCTTATCCAATCGGCGCTGGACAGGACGGAAAGCCGGGATCTGCACCGCCGGGTGGATTGCCCGTTGACAGATCCCCTGCATAACGGCAAGGCCCATACCGCCAAATGGCAGGACCAGACTCCGGCGTTTGGCTGGAAAGGGCTTTAGATCGTGCGTTCGGGTGGGAAGCAGCAGGTCACGGCCGTTCCTTTTTCCACTTCGCTTTCGATCAACAAGGTGCCGCCATGCAGTTCCATGAAGGAATTGGCCAGCGGCAGACCCAGCCCCGCGCCTTCATTATCCCGGGACATGACGCTTTCCACCTGAACGAAGGGTTGGAGCACCTTGTCCAGATTTTCCCCGGCAATCCCGATGCCCGTATCCGCTACCCGGAGTACCACCCCTTTGTCTTCACCCAAATTGGCGGAAACGCTGACCCGGCCCCCTTCAGGCGTGAATTTGATGGCGTTCCCCGCCAGATTGAGAATGATCTGTTTGATGCGGGTGGGATCAGCCAGAAGCGGGGGCAGGCCGTCCTGGGTTTCAACGGATAATTCGACGGAGGCCTCGCGCCTGTGCTAATCCAGCATGGCCAGGGAGGAGTTGATGGTCTGGCCAGATCCACCTCTTTCTCATCCAGGGTCTGTTCGCCCGTCCCTATCTTGGAAATATCCAGAATATCGTGGATGATGTTGAGAAGATGTGCACCTGATTTATTGATGTCCTTGGCATATTCCGCATATTTGGCGTTGTTCATTTTCCCCAGCATTTCGCCGCCCAGAGTTTCTGAAAATCCCAGGATGGCGTTCAGGGGGGTGCGCAATTCATGGGACATGTTGGCCAGGAAATCGCTTTTGGAGCGGTCCGAAATTTCCGCCTGTTCCTTGGCCGCCAGCAATTACCGGATCATGGGGTTGCTGACGAACAAAAAGAGCGCCGTCCCCAGGCCGGTGACGATGGCGGCGATGATGGTGGCCAGAATTCCAGCCTGGATAAATGGCCGGCGGATTTCCGACATATCGATTTTGGCGATCACGCCTACATTTTTGAAAATAACCACTGGCTCATAGGTCGCGAGAACGATAGCACCCCGGTAATCCAGCCCTTCCATGGTGCCCGAACGCCCGCTTAGCGCCCGGCGCATGGGCTCGGCTTTGAGCGAATTGATGGGCACCGGTTCTGGCTCGCCCAACCTGCCATGGCTATGGCTGAGGAGAAAGCTTATCTGATTGCCTTCCCGGCGGGCAAGGACAACTTCGCTTTGCCCTAGCCCGGAATATCTATTATGGGCATCCTTTATCTGGGCCAGCGTTTCGATCAGGGCGCTTTCCAAATTATTTTCATGTTCGTCTTCCTGCTGTTCGTGACGGGCCATGGCTTCCATCATGCGGCCCTGGGTCTGGGCCACTTCAGTGAGGTGCAGGAGTTGTTGCTTGCAGGCGGTTTCGTAAAGGATTCCAATGGAGGATGCGGCAATAATCACGGCTGCCGCGGCCAGAATCAGGACCAGGGTCAGAACCCGCTGATATTCCCTCACCGCGCGCGACCTTATGTATTGGGAAATGGCCAGTTTTTGTTTGTAATTGGCAATAAGCAGGGCCGTGATCCAAATGGCGAATAAAGCCATCCCCCGGTTGGTCAGAACCACCCAGGCAATGTCCCCGCTGGGCGAGAGAAAATAGCCCAATAAGGTCAGAAACGAGCCGATGACGGCCAGGGCAAAGATATGCCACTTCTGGGGAAACCAGATACCGATCAGCACCATTGCCACATAGGGCACGCCACCGACCACATCCAGGGACAGGGCCATATCCAAGGTAAAAAATACCCAGGCCCACTATCAGGGCCGACAAAGCCAGCTTCAAATCGGATCGTAGATGCAAGCTGTTAGGCAAAGGGAATAACCATTTTTTTAAGTGGATGTTTCGGGCCGATTTCTTAGAGTTGATCTAGGTCACCGACTCATTAAATCTAAGCCATATTCGCAGTGACGCGAGTT
>CAZBQG010000014.1:0-32501 GCA_964493945.1 uncultured Rhodospirillaceae bacterium | reverse complement strand
TCCCTCATCTGCGCCCGCCGCCATCTTGAAGGTGAAGTTGTTTGCAGCTATTCGGATATTTGGCTGGAGCCGGAAATCCTCACCGCTCTCTTCGGCCAGGAAGGTGATATAGTCGCCGCCGTGGACATGGATTGGAAACCTTATTATACGGGCAGAACAATGCACCCAGTAAGCGAAGCCGAAAATGTATTTTTGGATGAGGGCGGCCGGGTCCGTTCCATGGGAAAACATCTTGGGCGGGGGGCGGTACCCGGTCTCACTTGTGGGGAATTTATGGGTCTGTGGCGCATGAGTTCATCCGGCACCCGGCAGTTCATGGATGTTTTCGATGCATTGGACAAGACCCTGGAGCCGGATGCCGCGTTCCAAAAGGCCAGGGAATGGCGGAAAGCCTATATCACGGATTTCTTACAGGAAATGATTGACCAGGGCATGGCGGTCACCGCCAGCCAAACCAACAGAGGGTGGGCGGAGCTGGACACGCAACAGGATTTTGAACGGCTTGGCCAAATCGCCGGGCGCCAACGGCTCCGGACCCTGTTGCCATAACCGGGCCTGGAAATGATCTGGCGAAATTGTTGGGTGCTCGTATCCTGAGCGAGGCCAACGACCTGAAGCGGACGGCCCAGGCGCTGGCCAGGGATATGGGGATTGATCCGGATTTCGTGCAATCCATCATCGATGGAGAACAGGGCATGGAACATGTCCGGGATTTCATCTGGAAAATGGCCGAAATCTATCCCATTTCAGCTGCCGATTTATGGCAGGACGCCGATGATACGGTGGATGGCGGGCTGATCATGAAGGCCTCCCAATCCACCGCCACCTCCAGGATATTCGAGCGCCCGGACCGGACCGGCGCCCTCACGCCCTATTACGAATACCGCGATACGGCCATGAGCCGGGCCGCACCTTTCAAGCCCGAATGGATCAAGGAACTCCGCTATGTGACGGATAGTGATCCTGATAATCCTGATGTCGCCTTCAACCACGGTCATATGATGCATCAGATGACTTTCTTCATCGGTGCGGTGAATTTCTATTGGGAAGTGGAAGGAGAGCGCCATTGCCAGGAAATGAATACAGGCGATTCCTGTTTTATTACGCCCTTCGTGCCCCACAGTTTCACCGGGCGTGGCGAGGACGACCCGGCCTTGATCATCGCCGTCACTTTCGCCGGCGAAGTGCGCCGGGCGATGTCTGAAATCGTCCGCGCAGGCCCTGCCGTCATGGATGAACTGGCTGGCGATCTCAGGAACAATGGCGGTTATGGGGCGCGGCTGAAAAACGCCCTGGACGCGGAATCCATGGTGGCGGAAGACCTCGCCGGGCATCTGATGGGCCAGGGATTGGAGGAGGGCCGGGCCCGTGAACTGGCCGGCGGGAAAGCCGAACCCGGCAGCACCGAATTGGAAATGATCGCCGGATTTCTCAACCTGTTGCCGGCGCTTTTAATGGTCCCTCCCTTGCCAGCAGGCCAGGAAGTCATCACCCGGTGGGCTGCGGAAACACCGGTCCGCACTTTCCCGAAAGAAAGCGGCTACGGGATGAAGGAATTGCTCCGCACGGATTTGCTTCCCTATCTCAAGGGATTCGAAATCCAAGTGCCTCGCGGCCCGGGTGCTGATTTGCGCCACGGATTGCATGAATATGTCTATGTCCACGGCGAGACTCCCGTGGTGGTTTCCTGGGGCGGTAAAGGCCGCCACCGCGAAGTTTTGCAGCCCGGGGATTCAGCCTATTTCCAGCCCATGACCCCACATGCCTTTGAAGGCTATGGGGGTGAGGGGCGCCTCGTTTCGGTGCGCATTCCAGGGCGCCTGAACAGCGCGGTATTGAACGAATATGCCAGCTTCCCCAAAAGCTCGCGGGGCCGCGCCGCCCAGGAAACGAAGAGGTGGTTTTGAGCCGCAATTTTTGTGCACCGGGCCGGATCATCTTCGGCGGTGATTTGCTGGAGAACCTGGCCCGGGCGATGGATGGGCGGCCTTGGAGTCTGGTTACCAACGGACATTGGATGGCCCAGGATATTCCGGACCGCTTGGCGGGGAAACTTGGACCCGCCATCAGCGTGATCGGCAATATTCCATCCAATCCGACCGAAACCGTTATTAAGGGTATGGCGGAAAGGGAAACCGGTGATGTGGTGATCGCGCTGGGTGGCGGCAGCGTGATGGATGCGGCCAAGGCTTTCGCCCCCCTGGCCGCGCTGGGGCCGGGCGGGCGGCATCTGGATGACCATCTCCGGGCGGGGACTCCGTTGCCCGCTGATCTGGACCCGGCGGATATCATTTGCGTTCCGACCACGTCTGGAACCGGGTCCGAAGTGACCCGCTGGGCAACCATTTGGGGCGATGACAAGATCAAATATTCTCTGATGGATCCCAAATTATATCCCGGATATGCCATCTTGCAGCCCGAACTCTGTCTCACCATGGGGCAAGAAATCACCCTGTCCAGCGGGCTGGATGCGGCTTCCCACGCCATGGAGGCGGTGTGGAACCGAAACCATACGCCGCTGTCGGATCAATTGGCCGGTGCCGCCCTCGGGATGTTGCACCAATATCTGGGCCGATCCGTAAAAGACGGTGACGACCTGGAGGCCAGGACCCAGGTTCAAACCGCGGCCTGCATGGCGGGCCTGGCCATGAGTACGACCCAGACCGCCCTTTGCCATTCCATCTCGTATCCGTTTACGTCCCTTTTCGCCATGCCCCACGGCCTGGCCTGCTCTTTCACCCTGGGTGCCGTCGCCCGTTTCAACCTGGAAGCCGACCCTCTTCGTCTGGACCTCATTGTCCGGGCACTTGGCGCGGGATCAGCGGAGGAACTCCCAGCCCGGATTAATGCATGGCTGGCCGGGCTGGGGCTTGGTAAGTTTCTGGCGGGGTACGTAAATTTGGCCCATCTTGAGGCGCTTGATGAGAATCTCATTACCCGGTCCCGTGCCGGAAACAATATCCGCGGTGTGACCGGGGCGGCCGCCAAGGCACTGGCCCGCCAGGGCTTGCAGGAGTTTCTATGACTGGCAAGGTTGTCTGGATAACCGGATTTTCCGGGGCTGGAAAAACAACGATTTCAAGACGTGTCGTGGAAATCCTCCGCGAACGGGGGGAAAATTGCATTCTTCTGGACGGCGATGAAATCCGCCAGGTATTTCCGGACATTCATTCCGGCCATGATCCTGAACGTAGATTGAGCAATGCGTTCCGCAACAGCGCCCTGGCCAAGATGATCGCCGGTCAGGGACCCATCGTGGTTTTTGCCACCATGTCGTTGTTCAGCCAGGTGCAGGATTGGAACCGGGAGAATTTTCCGGCCTATCTGGAAGTGCTGGTGGATGTGCCGCTGGAGGTGCTGAAGGCGAGGGATTTCAACGGCCTCTATTCCCGGGCGGAGCGGGGATTAATTCAAAATGTGGTCGGCGTGGATATGGACTATCACCTGCCCCGGCAGCCCGATCTGATGGTCGATAATTCGGGCGATATTTCCGAAATTGAAAACATCGCCCAAAAAATCGCCAACGCAATCGGTTGAATTTCCGCCAAAAAGACAAAGTGCTCTAACGTTTCACCGCATTCTTAACCGGCTTCATCGAGCGCAGGTAAGCGACGATGGCATCCAAATCGCCAGCCGAAATATTGGCAAAGAACGGGTAGGGCATGGGCGGCGCCTTGACGCTGGGCGGTGCCGGGGGCACATGCAGCGGAATCTTGTATTCCGATTTGCTCACCTGGTTCTTGATGGGATTGACCGAGGCGACATAGGTGGCCAGCGCCTTCGCGTCGCGGTCAGACAGGCCCATATGTAAATGTGTCGGGTGGGGCGGGCCGATGACCGTGCCGTCGGGCCGTTTGCCACTGCGCATGGAGGCGGTGATCTGGTCCAGGCTCCAAGTGTCGATGCCGGTCTGCTTGTCAGGCGTAATGTTTGGCGTGCGGGCAACGAAGACCGGCGATTTGATGACGAAACCGCCGGCATATTCCTTGCCCGCGCTGCCCGGCCCATGGGGCGAATGACAGTTGCCGCAGGCCGCTGGACCAAGGGCCAGATAGGCACCCCGCTCTAAAAGCGTCTCCTCCCGGGCCGGTCCGGCCGCCATTGTGGCACCCATGATTAACATCCCAGCCAAGGCACCAGATAACCCTATTCTTTTCATGGTAACTTCCCCTCTATAATTTTTTTTATAGGGGGTGTGACGTTACCTGAGTCTTTTACGGTTCGTTAAATAAATTTCTGGTCAGTCCATATCCAGTTTGAACAGCTCGATGGCCCCGGTGCGCCCCACCCGCAGGCGGTCGCCTTCATCCATTTCCCTGTTGTCGAACCAGGTACAGGCGTCCTCGGTGGTCTCGAAGGGATAATCGACCGAGAACATGACCCGTTCCAGGCCCACTTCCTCAACGGCGCAACGGAAGGTAGGGTCGTTGAAATTCCCACTGGTGGTGAGATAGACGTTTTCGCGCATATATTCGCTGATGGTCTTCTTGGCCGGAATGCCGCGCGGTGACTTTTTGATGCGGTGATCCACACGCCACATATCAAAGGGGATGCGCTCGCCCAGATGGCCCAGCACCAGTTTGAGGCCGGGGAATTCGTCATACAGTCCGGACCCCATGAGGCGCAGCGCATGCATTGCCGTTTCCATGGCGAAGGCCCACGCCGAATTGAGGAACCAGGGGTGGCCGTCATAAAGCTGCAAGCGGCTGGGCAGGGGGTTGCGTGGATGCAGATAAAACGGAACATCCAGCTTCTCGACGGCGGCCCAGAAGGGCCGGTATTGGGGCAGATCGTAATAGGTGGTGTTTTCCGTATCCCCGATCTGGGAAAAGCCGTTGGTCAGGATGCCGACGAAACCCAGATCCTTGATGCAGCGCTCCAATTCGATGATCGCCGCATCCGGATCCTGCAAGGGTAGGGCGGCGAACCCGGCAAACCGGTCGGGCCGCTTGGCCACCTCTTCGGCCAGATAATTATTGGCCTGGCAGGCGCGCTCTATGGCTTCCTTGGTATCGGGTATGGCCTGGATGCCCGGCGCGTTGAACGACAAAATGGCCAATTCGATACCGAACTCGTCCATTTCCGAAAGCCGCTGCCCATGCAGGTCCAAAAGCCTGCGGCCCAGATCCTCGGCCATTCCGGGGATCGAAAAGCGGTCGAGTTCGCTGAACGAACCCTCCATCATGAAATGTTCCTCGAAGGTGATTTTTCCGTCCATGTTTCCCTAACTCCTTTTTTCCAAAAAATAATGCGTGATCACAGATTGAGGACGCGCTTGGCGATGATGTTGCGTTGGATTTCGCTGGTGCCGGCGGCGATGGTGGCCCGCCGGCAGCGCATATAAAATCTGGCGGCCTCGAAATCCACATCGCCCGCCGCCGCCATCTTCAGGGCACCGTCCGAGCCGCTGGCATGGATTAAAAGCTCGCCCAATTGCTGCAGGCTTTCCGTCCCCAAAAGCTTGACGAATGACGACTGCGCCCCCAAAAGTTCGCCCGCCTCGATGAGCCTGACCACCTGGGCGAAGGCCGCGCTGAGAGCCAGAATATCCAGCTCGGCACTGACCAGCTTGTCTTGGAAAGCCCCATCCTTGATGGCCCCGCTGACCAGGGCGGCCTGGCGGATTTCGCGGAGCGCCATGACGTTGCGCATGGGATTGGAAGAGCCCGTCCGTTCATTGGCCAAAAGTGCGGTGGCCACCGTCCAGCCCTTGTTCATCTCGCCCACTACATTTTCCAGGGGCACACGCACATCGTCGAAAAGACTTCGGCGAATTCGTCCTCATCGGCGATGGTCTCAATCGGGCGCGCCGTGATGCCCGGTGTCTTCATATCGATGAGGATGAAGGTAATGCCTTCCTGTTTTTTGGGTGCATCCGGATCGGTGCGTACCAGGGCGAAAATCCAATCGGCGTAATGGGCCCAGGTGGTCCAGATTTTTTGGCCGTTGATCACCAGATGATCCCCATCGACCACGCCCGAAGTCCTGAGGCTGGCCAGATCCGATCCTGCATTGGGTTCGGAATATCCCTGGCACCAAATTTTTTCGCCCGACACCATGCCCGGCAGGTGGCGCGCCTTTTGTTCTTCATTGCCGAAGCGGATGAGGATCGGTCCGATATGGTAGACCGCCTGGGACGAAATTTCCGGAGACCCGATGCGCGCCAGCTCGTCGGCGAAGATCACCTGCTGGCCCAGTGTTGCTTCCACGCCGCCATGAACTTTGGGCCATTCGGGTGCCGCCCAGCCTTTTTCATGGAGCTTGCGGTGCCACCAGATGGCATCTTCGGCCGATGGGCGGGTGGGCAGGTTGCGCAGATGCTGGGGCAGGTTTTCCTCCAGCCAGGTGCTGACCTCGGCGCGGAATACGGCTTCTTCCTCGCTGTCCTGGCGGAAACTGGGAAGTTCACCATCCGGCCGGTTGCCCGTATCCAGAGACCCATCCCGGTAACGCCGCCGGTGGGCGCTTACGGGCCCATGGGTGGAGACCAGGGTCAGGGCGCGCTTCAGATGGATGCCGATATCGTGCTCGTCGGTGAAGCCGATGGCGCCGTGCATCTGCACCGATGCATTGGTCACGAAAAGGGCCGATTCTCCCGTTCTGGCCTTGGTGGCCGAGGCCAGCCAATAGGCCGTCTCATCACCCCGGTCGGCCAAGCGGGCGGTTTCATAAATAAGTGCCCGGTTGGATTCTATATGCATGTAATTATTGACCGCGCGGTGCTGCATGGCCTGGAACTTGCCGATGGGGTGGCCAAACTGCTCGCGGGTCATGTTATATTCCAGGGTGATGGCCAGGGCCTGATCCATAACGCCCAAAAGCCCGGCCGCCAGGGCCAGTTGCAGTGCCGTATCCATGCTTTCGCGGAGCCGCCGGGCGGCTTCGCCCCGGGCCAGCACCGCCGCCGCCGGCAGCTTGACGCCCTCCAGCTCCAAAATACCCAGGACCGTGCCGTCGATGGAGCGTTTTTCGCCGACACTGAGCCCGCCTGATTGGGCATCGGCATAGACCAGAACGCGCGCCTCTCCCTCTCCGGCATCCAGAATGAACCCTGCCGCCGCACTTGCCGCCGGCACCGCCGTCAGGTTGCCGCCAAGCGTGATGTATCCGTCCCCGCCCGTCTCCAATGTGAGGCGCGCTTCGTCGCTGTCCAGCGCATCGCCCTGCAGGGCGGGAATAACCAAAGCCTCACCGCTGAGCGCACTGGCCAGAACACCATCCCCCACTTCGGCATCGCCCTGGGCCAACGCCAATATGCCCGCCGCCGCCGAGGCAATGGGCAAGGTGGCCAATCCCCGGCCCAGTTCCTCGGCCACCAGACACAGCTCGGTCAGGCCCAGCCCGGCGCCTCCTTTGTCCTCTGGCGCGATCAGCCCTAGCCAACCTTGTTCACCGGCCGCCGCCAGGGCGCCGCTGTCCAGCGGGCGGGCTTCGTCGCGCATGCTTCGCAGCCGGTCCGCGCCGCCGAATTCCTGGGCCAGCCGCGCAGCACTTTCCCTGATGAGAGTCTGGTCTTCGTTTAATTGAATTTGCATTTGCCCCCCTGGAAGAAAATTCGTTGAATGGGTGCTAAACCCTAATTTTGCCTTATTCAAGTCCTATGGAAGAGATGTAGAAAGGTATCTTGCCCCACGGGCTGTATTTGCTATGCTTGGGCAGCCGCTGGCGGTAAATTATTGGGAGACAAAAGCCAGCATTCTAAACCACAAGGTAACTCAAGGGAGAGCATCATGAAAATCAGGACCCTCGGCGCCATCGTGGCGATGGCCGGTATTGCCGGATTGGCCGGTAGCCAGGCGGCTGACGCCAAAATGAAACGGATCACCATCGGCTCCAACCCGGCGGGATCGACCTATTTCCTTCTGGCCGGCGGTTTCGCCAAACTGTTTCAGGAAAAACTTAAAATCCGCTCCACCGGGCAGCCGCACGCCGGCTCATCGGTCTATCTGCCCCTGATGGATAAGGGCGAGATCACTATGGGGATGAATTCCAGCCTCGATTCAGGCATGGCAGTGGCCGGCACAGCACCCTACAAAAAGCGCATGCAGAATGTGCGCCTGATCGCCAGGGTCTGGATCCTGCCTTACGCCTATATGGTCAAGGAAAGCTCGGGCATCAAAACGCTGGCCGACCTCAAGGGCAAAAAGGTCGTGGTGAAATTCAAGACCAATGTGTCGCTGGCCCAGACCAACCGCACAATTCTGGCAACCGCGGGATTGACCGTAAAAGACGTGCAGGCGGTTGATTCGGGCGGCGTGGTCGCCGGCATCAACATGGTCGTCGAGGGCCGCGCGGTGACCACCACCGTTGCCCTGGCCATGCCGGCCATGCGCAAGACCCATGCGACCGTCCCCGGCGGATTGCGCATTCTGCCCCTCGGCCCCAAGGCCACCAATGAATTTCTGGAAAAAGGCATCGCCGGCCTTTACACCATGAAAGCCAAACCTGGCAAGCGCACCCCTTTCGTCAGGGCGCCGATCACCATCGCCGCGTTCGATACCTATCTGAACGCCGGATCCCAGGTGGACGCGAAGGACGCTTACGCCCTGGCCAAGACGGTGCACACGAACTGGAAAGCCATGCAAAAGGCCTATGGGCCGCTGCGTGGCACGCCGATCAAGGGTCTTGCGACGCCCCTGAACGTCATGCCTTACCATCCCGGTGCCGTCAAATATTATAAGGAAGCCGGATTGTGGACGGACGCGAATACCGCCCAGCAGAAAAAAGTCATGGCACGAGTCCGCTAGGGCGATAGGCTGAGCTAAACCCAGAAGGCGCCAGGAGAATATCGGGATGGAACGCCTGACCGGAATTCTTCTGCGCGCCTTCTTGGGTCTTATGCCCATCCTGGGCATTCTCTGGATTTTCAAGGTCTCCGACTATGCCGGGGTGGCGTACACCTTCCAGCAGGTGGTCGGCGTCATGCTAGCCCTGGCCATGGCTGCGGCGTTTATGAAATATCCATATGGCCGGCAGGCTGGCTGGCTGGAGATTTTTCTTGCCGCCGCCTCCCTGGCCAGTTGGTTCTGGATGTCGTGGAGCTTCGAGGACTGGATCGTCGGCATGGCCGACCGCACCCCCGATAAATGGGTGCCCGGCGTAATTGCTCTTCTTTTGATGATGGAGGCCATGCGCAAGGGTTGCGGCATGGTGATCAGCATTTTGGTCTGGGTGGCGCTTGCCTATGCCTTTTTAGGCGACAATCTGCCGGGCGTGCTGGAAGCCGAAGTCTTCCCGCCGACCAAGACCGTTCTTTATCTTTATGCCGATAATAACGGCGTTCCCGGCCTCGTTCTGCGCGTCGTGACCGAACTGGTGCTGGCTTTCATCATCTTAGGCAAATTGATGGAGGTTACCGGCGCCACCACATTTTTCACCGATATCGCCATGGCCCTGATGGGCCACCGGCGGGGCGGACCGGCCAAGGTGGCCGTGGTCGCTTCCAGCGTCTTCGGCACCATTTCGGGCTCCACCGTCGGCAATATCATGTCCACAGGGATCGTCACCATCCCCTTGATGAAGCGCACCGGTTTCCAGGCCAAATACGCCGCCGGCATCGAGGCCGTGGCGTCTAACGGCGGGCAGATCGCGCCGCCGGTGATGGGCGCGACGGCCTTCATCATCGCCGAATTTCTGGAAATGGCCTATATCGACGTGGTCATCGCGGCGGCTCTGCCGGCCATCCTTTATTATCTGGTGCTGTTCCTGCAGGTGGACGCCATCGCCGCCCGCTTTGGGCTGAGCGGCCTGCCCAGGGGCGAATTGCCAAGAGCCCTCGCCGTCCTCTTTTCGGGCTGGGTCTTCATCGTGCCACTGGCCGTGCTGATGTATTTCCTTTTCGGACGCGGCTTCAATCCGGGGCTGTCGGCGATGATTGCCGCCGGTTCACTGCTGGTGTTGGCGACCATCAAGAATTGGCGCCCGCCCAACCGCGAGGAATGGAAGGACTTCATCTTCGGCGGCGGCGAGAATCTCATGCCCCTGATCCTCATCGCCGGCGCCGCCGGCGTGGTTATGGGGGTGCTCAACAGCACCGGGCTTGCCTTCCAACTGTCCATCATCCTGACCGATATCGGCAAGGAGGCGGGCATCTTCGTCATGCTTTTGCTGACGGCCTTCATCTCCATCATCCTGGGCATGGGCATGCCGACGGCGGCGATCTATATCATCCTGGCGACGGTCATTGCACCGGCCCTGGTGGATATGGGCCTGGTGCCCATCGCGGCCCATCTGTTCCTGTTCTATTTCGGCCTGCTCAGCATGCTCACGCCGCCGGTGGCGGTGGCCTCCATGGTCGCGGCAGGGCTGGCCGGTTCCGACATGTGGCGCACCGGTCTGGTAGGCATGCAACTGGCGACGGCGGCCTATCTGCTGCCCTTCGTCTGGGTCTTTAATCCGGCCCTGCTCCTGATCGGGTCCTGGCAGGCTATCCTTTATGTCATTTTGACGACCATTGTGGCGGGCTTCCTGATTGCCCAGACCATGGTCTCATTGGGATCGGACGGCGCGCTCAACAAATGGCTGGCCCTGATCTACGCGGTGGCCATGCTGGCCGTCGGCTCATCGACCATCTGGATCGGTCCGGAAAACCCCATGACCCTTTTGGCTGCGGCCGCCGGTGTTGTGATTCTGATCCTGGCCCGGCGGGCGGACAAAGCTGCCCCGCAGATGGCCAGCGCCGCGTAATTTTAGCCAAGAACCAGAGGATGAACCCATGATTGTCGATCTCGAACATCATTTCCGGGTCGCCCGCGAGGGCGTCGAACCCAAGGTGGAACGCATCTGGGCCGATGACGGCGTCTTGCAATATTCACAAGGCAATTCAGGTGCCGATGTGGGCGAGCATCTGGACTTCATGGACGGTGCGGGGATCGATGTGGCCGTGCTTAGCGGCAATCTGCCAAACAGCCTTTCCATGGATGCGGTCCGCACTTGGAACGATGCCTGCGCCAAGGCGGTGAGTGATCATCCGACCCGCTTCGCCGCTTTCGCCTGCACCAAGCCAGCCGGCGGCGATGACGGTTTCGCCGAACTGACCCGGGCCATCAATGACCTGGGCATGAAGGGCGTGCATATCAACGCCCGGCCCGGCGGAGAGTTCTTGGATTCCAAGGCGCTCTGGCCCTTCTATGAGAAATGCGCCGAGTTGGATATCCCCATCGATATCCATGTGGAAACCTACCCGTCCGGCTTCGAGGCGCTCAAGGCGCCTTATATCATGTCCTATGTGATGGCCCGCGAGCTGGATATCACAACGGCCACCGTGCGTCTTTGTTTTGGCGGCATGTTGGAGGATTTCCCTGAACTCAAGATCATCGTCAATCATTTTGGCGGCGGCATCGCCGCGATCAAGGACCGGATGGATTACTATGTGGGGCTTTGCGGTGATGACACCTTTAATGGGGAGGCCCTGATCAGCCAGGACTGGAACCATTATTTCGACAAGCTTTACTTCAACATGGCGGGGCGCGGCCCGTGCATCAACACCATCAAATGCGCGCTGACCTGCATCAAGCCCGATAAGCTCATGTTTGGCTCCGACTGGCCGCCCAATTTCGAAGTGGACCCGTCCGGCTGCAAGAAATTTATCGCTGATATCCGGGCCATGGACCTGCCGTCGGACGACATTGAAGCCATGCTGGGCGGTAATGCGGTGAGTATGTTTGGGCTTTAATTCCAGGGCACCTGGGCGCCGACCAGGATGAAGGCAATCATGCAGGTCTTGTCGGACCGGTTATGCCAACTGTGATAAGTGCCCTGCATGACCGCCACCTCGCCGGCCTTGATGAGGGCTTCCTCCTCATCGAGCAATAAGTGAATCTCGCCTTCCAGGACCAGCGCATAATCAATACTCTCCGTGCGGTGCATACCCGTGGCCCGGACCGACGGGTTGCGCTGGACGCCGGGCATGGGGTCTTCGGCCTGGCGTTGGTTGATCTGGGCCACCAGTTCTTCCAATTTCTCGGGCGAGCGTTTGGTTTCCGGCGGGATTTCCAGAATGCGGAAAATCGATCCCTGATTGGGTGGATTGATGCCGATTTCCCGGTCCGCAAGGTCAGTATCCGAAAGGGGCGTCGGCGTTTCATCCGTCACCCACAAAAGTGTGGAAACCAAGGGCGAGCCCGGCCGCTGGATCTGGTTGGGCGCGTCCCCGTCCAGCAGGATGACCGCCTTGCCGCTTTCATCATGCCCGGTTACCAGGCGCCGGATTTTCCTTGTCATGAGTTTATCCCCGCCCAATGAAGGAAGGCTGATCCACCGGCAGCACGGTCAGATCGTAAATATTGGCCATCTGGGGTAAAGCCGCAATCATCACCGCTATGCGGCCCATATCCTCCACATCCATCCAATAGGCATCGCCAGTCCGCTCGTTCTTGCGCGCCCCGCCGAATCCCTGTCCCGTATCGGTCGCCCCCAGGGTAATGATCGAGGCCGCGATGCCATACTCCCGCCCATCCCGGGCCAGGGACCGGGTGAGCCCTTCGAGCGCATGTTTGGTGGTTGTATAGGGGGCGGAATTGGGCCGGGGGGTCTTGGCCGCGATAGATCCGATATTGATGATCCGACCACGTTTTTGTGGCTTCATGATTTTCAGGGCTTCCCGCGCGCAGAGAAATGATCCGGTCACATTGACGGCCAGGATATTTTGCCAGGTTTCCAGATCGATCTCGTCGGTTGGCTTGTTGGTGGTGATCCCCGCATTATTGACCAGAATATCAAGCCGCCCGAATTTATCGACGCAGGCTTTGAACAGGGCGATGATATCCTCTTCGCTCCTCACATCGGTCTGAACCGCCAGCGCCGTTCCGCCGGCTTCCTGGATGGATTTCACAACCTCCGCCATGTTTTCCATGTTGCGCGATCCGAGCACCACCTTGGCGCCTTCCGCGGCGTAAGCCTCGGCAATGGTTTTGCCCAACCCCCCGCTGGCCCCGGTGACGATGCCCACTTGGTCCTTTAGCTGGTTCATGACTTTTTCCTCACTCATATAAGTGCGGCCATTTGGCCTTGACGTTCTCCTTAAGATCGGGGCTGGCTTCCGCCACCTTGGGGAATTCATCCCGCCATTCATAGGGCCGGCAGGCATCGACCAGGGCCCGGTTGTTGTGATAGGGCGGCTCACGCAGCAGGGGATCCAGGGGCGTCGACCAGGCCCGCTTCATATAGCTGATATCTTCCGGTGGATCGCAGCGGGTCGACATGGCCCAGACCACATCGAACATGTTGGTCGGGTCGATATCCTCATCCACGGCGACAACCCAGCGCCCGGCATAATTGGCCGCCCGGCAGCCCGACGCCAGGGCCAGGGCCTGCGACACATGGCCCGGATACATCTGTTTGATGGACACTACGTTGAACAGGCGCCCGGCGCCCGCTTCGTGGCACCACACGCCCTGCACGCCCGGCAGTCCGGCCTTTTCCAGCTCGTCCCAGATCATGGCCGATTTCACCGTGGCCCGGGCGAAGGTGAAATTTTCAGGCGGCCGCGAGGGCACGGCCAGGGTGATGATGGGATCGTTGCGGTGATAGATGCGCCGCACCTTAATAATTGGCTGTTCCGATGCGTTGGAAGCGTAATAGCCCATGAATTCGCCGAAGGGCCCTTCTTCGCGGGTTTCGGTCTCGTAAAGCTCGCCTTCCAGAACGATTTCCGCATGGGCCGGAATGGGCAGCCCGTGGAGCTCGGATTTCACATATTGATAGGGCCGGCCCCGCACGCCGCCGGCATAGGCCAGCTCGTTGATCTCGATATCGATTTCCTGGTGCGCCATGAGGAACAACAAAGGGTCCTGACCGCAGCAGATCAATACAGGGCAGGGCTTGCCGGCTTCGGCATATTTCTGGCGGATGAACCGGCCATGCTTGCCCGGGCTCATCCAGGCCGACACCGTGTTCTTGTCATGGACCATGACCCGGTAGGTGGCGCCGTTGATCCAGTCCGAATCCATGTCCTGCATGATGACCACATCCTCGGTCCCCAGATAGCGACCGCCATCCAGTTCATGCACCATGGGAACCGGGAATTTGAACAAATCCACGTCATCGTCGTGGATGATATTTTCAAAAATGGGCCCGGTTTCCACTTCCACCGGCGGGATCGGGTCCACATGGCCGGCATGGCGGTCCCGGTAGGACTTGACCAGGGCGGTTTCGTCTTCCGGATCGGGCAGGCCCAGGACAACGGCAAGCCGGCGATAGGCATTGGCGGCGCCGGAAAGAATGCGGAAACCCTGGTCATGACCTTCTATATTGTCAAACAAAACGGCCGGTGCGCGCCCCGGTTTGGCTGCGGCAACGGTCTCGGCCACGGCACCAATTTCGAATTTCCAATCGGCCCCGTCGATCTTTTCGATCTCGCCCATCTGCTCGAAAATCTCGAGCAGTTCGCGAAGCCCCTCATAGCCTTCGTTTGGATTCCTGGTGGAAGCCGGCCTGTCATCACTCACGGTATTTTCCTCCTAAAAAAAGCATTCTATTCATTGTCCTGCCTTTGGCAAACAGGGAGCTGGCCCGCCAGCTTGCAACCTCCCCGGCCCCCAACTATTCTCGGGCGTAGACAACAAAATTGGGGGATGGGCGGCCCGCGCGGGACTGGATAAGCCGCAAAAAAACAAATTGACCGACGCTCTCACACATTTCTTTTATCCCCAATCTATGGCCATCATCGGTGCCTCCACCGATCCCACCAAGATCGGCGGGCGGCCTTTGCAGCAATCTTTGGAACTGGGCTATGACGGCCCCATCTATCCGGTAAATCCCAAGGCGGAAATTGTCCAGGGCCTGCCGGCTTTCAAGACCGTGGGGGATGTTCCGGGCCCGGTTGATCTGGCGGTGATCGCCGTACCGGCCAAGGGTGTCATGTTGGCCATAGAGGCCTGTGCCGAAAAACGTGTGTCGCTCGCGGTCATTCTCAGCGCCGGCTTCGCCGAACATGGCGAGGCGGGATTGGCCGAACAGGATCAAATCCTGGATATGGCCAGGGCAGCCGATATGCGCCTCATCGGTCCCAATTCCATGGGCGGGCTCAGCCTGGAAAGCCGCTTCAGCGCGACTTTCACCGCACAGAACATGCATGAAGGAAAGGGCTGGCCAAATCTAGGCAGCGTCAGTATCGCCAGCCAAAGCGGCTTCGTCGGATCCCAATTGATGGTTTTGCTCCGTGAACGGGGCATCGGGGTGGCCAAATGGGTGGCGACCGGCAATCAATGCGATGTGGATGTGGCCGAATGCGTCCAACATCTGGCCGAAGATAAAATCACCCGGGTGATTATCGTCTATCTGGAAGGGGCCAGCGACGGCGCCCGGCTCATCCGTGCTTTCGATACGGCCCGCCAAAACAAAAAACCGGTGGTGATCCTCAAGGTGGGAAGTTCCGATCTGGGCGCCAGGGCGGCCATATCCCATACCGCCAGCCTGGTCGGCGGGGACCGGGTTTATGGTGCCGTCTTCCGCCAATGCAATGTCTATCGGGCCGGCTCACTGGAAGAACTGATTGATGTGGTGGCGGCCTGCGACGCTGGGCCCATCCCCCGGGGGACAGGGCTGGGCGTGGCCACGGCATCGGGCGGCATCGGGGTGATACTGGCCGATGAGGCCGAGGTTTTGGATTTTGATCTGCCGGAGCTGGGCGACGAGGCGCAAGCGCGTATCCATGAGGCTGCCCCCCTGACCACCACGGTCAATCCAGTGGATATGGGCACCATGCAGTTCTTCCACATGGCCATGGAGGAACTGCTTGCCGATGAGGCTTATGGAACGATCATCGCGGCCATCGGGCATTTCGGCTTTCTGGCTGCTCCCATGGACTTGTTCCTGAGCCGGATGGAGGAATACCGCAGCCAACATCCGGACCGCTTTATCGCCCTATCCACCAACATGACCGAGGAGCGGCGGGGCAGCTTTCAGCGCTTGGGCATTTTCGTCTGCGAGGATCCCGGCTGGGCGCTTAAGGCATCAGCGGTGGCCCGGGATATTTTCATGGGGTTTGAGGCGTCCCCGCCCGACCCACCACCCCAAATTCCATCAATGGAACTCTCGCCCGGACGGCTTGCTGGCGGGGAAAAAGCCGCAAAGGAAATATAGAACGGGATCGGCATCCCCATCGCGCCCGACCGGCTGGTCCAATCCGCCACCGAAGCCCAGGCGGCGGCTGATGAATTGGACGGCCCCGTGGTGCTCAAGATCGCGTCCGCCGATATTCAGCACAAATCAGATCTGGGCGGGGTGATTACCGGTTTGCGCCCGGGCTCTGATATAAGTGACGCCTACGAGGCCATTATGACCAACGTCATCGAAGCCAGACCCGATGCGGCCATTGACGGCGTGCTGGTTTCGCCCATGATCGAAGGCGGCACGGAGACCATTCTGGGGGTCAGCCATGATCCGGTCTTCGGCCCCGTGGTCATGTTTGGCCTGGGCGGAGTCTTCGTCGAAATCATGGACGATACGGCGTTGGGCATCGCGCCCTTTGGCCTGGACAAGGCCCGGACCATGATCCATGAGACGCGGGGAGCGGCGGTCCTCAAAGGTGCCAGGGGGGGCAGGCCCGCCGACATCGACGCCCTGGCCCAGGCCATCGCCCAGCTTTCCGTCTTTGCATATGACAACAGAGAAATTATTTCATCCATCGACATCAATCCGCTGATCGTCCTGCCCCAGGGGCAAGGCGTGGTGGCCGTCGATGGGCTCATCCTTCAACAACCTGAAACGGGAGAACATCATGGGTAAATCAAAAGAACTGTCCTGCGTGAAGTGGGAAATCGACGATGAGGGCATCGCCTGGATCACTTATAACCGTCCGGAAAAGCGCAATGCCATGAGCCCCGCGCTCCATTACGACATGGTGGAAGCCATCGCCGAGTTGGAAAACGAAGATGATGCCAAGGTTCTGGTCATCACCGGTTCCGGCGATGCCTGGAGTGCGGGCATGGATCTCCGGGAATATTTCCGGGCCACCGACAATGACCCGGCGGAACGGTTCAAATCCTTCTGGGCGCACCGCCATTGGACCCAATGGGTGGCGGCGTCCAATAAACCCACCATCGCCCTGGTTCGGGGCTATTGTTTCGGCGGCGCCTTTACCTCGCTGGCCGCCTGCGACATCGTCATCAGTGCCGAAGGCGCCACCTATGGATTGTCCGAAATCAACTGGGGCATCCTGCCCGGCGGCAATGTGTCGAAGGTGTTCGCCGATCTGGCCAATTACCGCAACGCCATGTTCTATGCCATGACCGGCCGCACATTCGATGGCAAGGAAGCGGTGACTATGGGCATCGCTACCCTGGCCGTGCCGGATGATAAGCTGCTGGATGAGACCGTCGCTGTCTGCCGCGAATTGATGGAAAAAGCGCCGGTGGTTCTAGCCCATACCAAACAGGCCATGCGCTCGGTGATGGGCATGGATAATATGGATCTGGCCTATGAATATCTGAGCACCAAAGGCATTGCCATGAAGGCCGTGGACCCGGAACAGACCCGGGCCAAGGGCATGGAGGAATTCCTGGACAAAAAGACCTACCGCCCCGGATTGGGTGCGGTCAAACGGGACGATTAGGGCTTGTTGGCGCACCGTCACTCCTCGAACGGGGTATCTTCGAAGACATCGATCTTGGGTGCGCTTCCTTCGAAGCCCACCTCGTTCCAGCGGCTGACGGCGTTCTCATAGGCGTTCTTGGACAATTTGCTGCGGGGTGAGAATACGTCGATATATTTGAATTCCATGCAGGCATTGATCAGGCATTTTGAGCCCCAGGGACGGTCTTCCGGCGGGTTCTGAGAGGGGTCTAAATATGTGCTCCAGGTTTCGCGCAATATGTCGATGCTCTTATCGGGGCGCGACCGCGTGACCATGGCCCAGATCACCTCGGCCAGATTGGAGGCGTCCACATCGTCATCGACGACGACTATATATTTGGAGAAATAGGCGCCGCCCATGCATTGGGCGGCCAGGGCCATCACCTGGGCCGCATGGCCGGCATACATCTGTTTGATGGAAACCACGGTCATGCCCCAGCCGGCGGCTTCGGGCGGCGACCAGACGGCCTTGATGCCGGGCACGCCCATGGCGTCCAGATCGTTCCAGATTTTTGACGCCCGGGTCATGGCCCAGAACAGCCCGCATTCGTTGGAAGGCCAATCGGCCATCAGGGCGCTGGTCAGGATGGGGTTGTCCTTGTAGCGGACCCGTTCGATGCGGATGAAGGGCGTGGGACGTTCGGGCCGCCCGTAATAGCCGGTGAATTCGCCAAAAGGCCCTTCGTCGAAACTGTCTTCCGGATAGCAGAACCCTTCGGCGATGATTTCGGCCCCGGCCGGCAGGGTCAGCCCGGTGAGATCGCTTTCGAACACCTCCATGGGCTCGCCGGCGATGCCGCCGTAATAATCATATTCGGATTGGGATTTGGGAAAGCTGGTGGCAGCGACGATAAATAAAAGCGGATCAATGCCATAGACCGCGGCCACCGGTGCGGGCTTGCCCATCGCCCACCATTTTTCGCGGTCAAGCAGGGCGTCCTTGCCGGGCGAGACATAAAACCCGACCTCGTTCTTGCCCTTGATCATTTGGCGGTAGGTGCCGAGATTGATCCGTCCGCTTTCCGGATCCTTGGTAATCACCGCATCGCAGGTCCCCAGATATTTCCCCCCATCCAGCGGCCACATGCGGGGTGCGGGAAATTTGGTGATATCCACATCCTCGCCGTTCTCTATATTCTGGTTAACCACGGCTTCGTCCTCACCGACGGCCGCCGGCGCCAATTTTTCGTTCATCTTGTTCTTGAGGATCTTTACCACCTCGACATGATCCTCGGTGGGCTCTTCATTGATGGCCAGGCAGATGCGTTTGAGACTGCTGCCCAGCATATTGTAAAGACCGCGATGACCTTCATGCCCTTTGAGGTTCTCGAACATCAAGGCGGGGCTGCCAATTTCCTTGCCGCTCAAATAGGCGAAGGTGGAGGATTCCAGATCGGTGTTGACTTCCGCCGTGATTCTTTTGAGTTCACCATGCTTTTCAAGAATTTCCACCCATTTTTCCACATTGCTAAGCTGGGTTTGATTGGTTAATTGGTCCGCCATGGTCATCCTCCGTTATTTCAAAAAATATACTGATCTTGGATTCAGGCTTTTGGTTATCCCTAAAATCATATTTGAACCAATCATATTGATTTCCATCAACAGGTCAAATAAAATGAACCAATGGTTCACTAAGAGAACCTTTGGTGAAAAATGAAAACCATAAGCTCATTATGAAAACCGTTAACTCACTGAAAAGAGGACTCCAGGTCCTCAAACTGATCAATGAACATGGCGGCTGCCAGATCAAGGACCTCCAGGGCCTGGTGGATTTGCCCAAACCGACTATTATTCGCATGGTGAAGACCCTCCATGAGGCAGGCTATGTGTCGCGCGATCCATCGGGCGCCTATAAGGTTTCGGCCAAGGTGATGGCCCTGTCCAACCGCTATGATCTGGATGAGGATCTGATGATTGCCGCCCGTCCCGTCCTTGAAAAATTGCGGAGGGAGATCACCTGGCCATCCGATCTGGCTTCGTTTGATGGCGATGCCATGGTTATTCTGGATACGGGGGAAGATCCCGGCACCTTGGGGCTGAACCGAAGCCGGGGGTCGCGCCTGCCCGTGCTGTCTACCTCGTTGGGACGAGCTTATCTGGCCTTTATCGACCCTCCTGAACAGTTGGAAGTTCTGCATCATCTGATTGGGCTTGAGCAAAAGCAGGGCTTGGGCAAAACCAGCCTGAGCCGCATAAAGCGCATCCTGGGCGAGACCCGTTCAAACGGCTACGCCATTGGTGATGCGGAATATATTAAAGAAACAAGGGCCGCCGCAGTGCCTATATTGGTTGGCGGAAAACCAATCGCCACCCTCAATTTGATGGTCATGCCCGCCATGATGTCCATTGAGGAAGTGGAAAAGCAATTTGTTCAGTCGTTGAGGGATGCGGCGGCCCGGATCGCTGCGGCACTATCCCGTTGATTGCCAATCCGCGACCTGATACAATTTTTGAAATATTCAAGTCATTTATATGTCCTAGACTTTGTTACCAATCGACGAAAATCAAAAAAATCAACCTCTTGAGTAAGCACGTAACACAAACTGTGAACTGAGGGGTTTTTTCGTCATGTCCAAAATTTTATTCACTCGTAATCTGTTGCTGATGTTGTCAGGCGTTTGGCTCCTTGCCGCCTGCACACCCACTGAAGCGGTTCCCACCAATCTGGCTACCGCCAAGTCCCGCGTCGAAGGGGGCTCCGGGTGAAAAAACCGAGCGGGCCGGGTCCGTTCCCGACCGTTATTTATTTTCACGGCGCTTCCAACACTTCCCGGCATCCCCAGCAGCAAACTTATCTGGACGGCTTCGCCGCCCAAGGAATCGCCGCCGTCTTCGTCGACATGTATCACGGCAGGGCGTCGGCGGTGAGGCGGTGCGTTCGGGCTCTCTCTTGCCACGGGCGACGGCGGGTGACGTGATGATCGCCGTCGATTGGGTAAGCCGCCAATCCTGGGTAGCACCCGGCAAGGCGGGCCTGTTCGGCATTTCATTTGGCGCCGCCACCATCATGGATGCCTTCGTCCTGGACGCGCCCGGCAAGATGCCCACCAGCCTGTCCCAAAAGCCGCCGGGCGGGCTGAAAACGGTGAAGGGTGCGGCCATGTTGTCGCCCTGGTGCGCCAGCGACGTCATGGGTTTCAATCTGATCAAGGCGGTCCATGAGGATTTCTCCCGCAAGGTGCCCATCCTGGCCATTCTGCCGGGCAGCGATTCCGTATCTGATCAGGCCCTTTGCCAATCCATCCTGGGGCGCCACAAGGCCAAGGGCCAGGACATCACCATCGTTCCGGTTTCCGGCGCGGGGCATACCTTTGCCCAGGAAAATGATGATTACGGCGACCAGTTCGAGGATTATGACGCCGCCGAGGCAAAAAAGGCTTGGGGCCGCATCTACGCCTTCTTCAAGAAGCGCCTCGGCTAGGCACCTTCCACCGGGCTCACCTTGACCTTGACGCAGATATCCAGGTTGAGGTTGAGCGGGCTGGCATGGTCCTTATCGATTTCAAGGAGTTCATTGAAGAACACTCCCTTGTCCTTGGCCATGGGCAGTCCCTTGGCCCAATGCCCGGCCAGCGCTGCCATGCCCAGCCCTTCGGGGTGGATCGCCTGGGTCAGCCGGGCTCTTCCTTTTACCCGGCGCCCGGTCTCGCTTTCGACCCAGATCAAGTCGCCGTTCTTGATTCCCTTTGCCTGGGCCGAGGCTGTATTGATGGCGATGTTGTAGGAAAAGGGATCCATCTGGGCCACTTCGTCCAGCCAGGCATTTTCCATTGTCATGGAATTGGTGTGCACGATATCGCGGTAATAAAACGCGAAGAAATCGAACCCCTCGGCGTCGCATTCATGTGAATTGCAGGGCAGGAAATCGGGTAGGGGCTGATAAAATTCCACCGGGATATCCAGACCCTTGGGCCCGGCGATGGCGGATGCCTTTTCGTGCAGCGCCGGCAGCCATTCCCAATAGATGGGTACCCGCACATCGGTGAAGGGCCGCCAATAGACTTCTTCGGGCTTTTTCGGCCATTTGAGGACGCCGTTTTCCTTGAACCAGTCCAGGCCGCGCTCTTCGCCAAAGTGGTTCTTCAAATCCTTATCGCAGATACCTTCCCATGAATAGCTCTTGTCCGGCTCCAGCCGGTAGGGCGGCTCCAGCTTGTGGGCCGCGTTATAGGCCATGTTCACATCGTCCAGAAACCCAATGCGCTCGGCCAGATCCAGCATGACCTGGGCGAAGGGGCGCTGTTCGCCCTTGGGTTCCACCACCGGCTGGCGGATGGCCCAGCACCATTCCCCCATGCCGGCGGGCAGGCTGAAAATGAAGGGAAAATTGGACCGGGAATCCAAGCTCTGCAGATAGTCGCAATCGGGCAGCACGATATCAGCGAAATCGGTCATCTCGGTCTGGTAAAGCTCGATGCAGGCGATGAATTTGTATTTGACCAATGTGGCGGCCACCACGTCTTTGTTGGCCAGGCTCATGGGCAGGTTGCAGCCGAAATTCAACAAGGCTTCGGGCCGGTAATCGATGCCGAACTTCTCCCACAATTCCTCGCTGTCGGACGAATGCAGGAAAGGCGAGACCCGGGCCATGACGAACAAATCCT
This sequence comes from uncultured Rhodospirillaceae bacterium, assembly GCA_964493945.1. Taxonomy (GTDB): domain Bacteria; phylum Pseudomonadota; class Alphaproteobacteria; order Rhodospirillales; family UBA2165; genus CAZBQG01. The sequence continues at coordinate 10,323 of CAZBQG010000014.1, read as the reverse complement.
TGAGCCCGATATTGGCGGGCGCCTTGGGTTCGGGTATGGGGTAGGACAATTGGTGGTTCATCCAGGAGCCGGCGACCATCAGCCCGTCGGGGCCGGGGCTCGGCGCATAACGGGGCTGACCCGTGGATGGATGGCCGTGACAGGCGGGGTTGAACCCCATGCAGCCGCCAACCACATCAGCGGCCCCCACGATCTGGTTCAACAGATCAATGGCCAGGAAATTATAGACCGAATTCACATGGCCCGTGGCGCCCCGGAACGCGATGGCCGCCGCCGGGCGGTGGGGCAGGGTCACGCCGTCGAGAACGATGGTCGCGCCGATCCGTGCCTCAGTTGCGAATTCCTCTGCGATACGTCTGATATTGGCGGCCGGAATGGAAGTGATCTCCTCCGCATAAGCAGGCGTGAATTTGACCAGATGGTCTTTCAGCAAGGCAAAAGAAGGCCGGCAGGACACCCCCGCCACTTCGAATTCGCCTTCCAGGGCCATGTTTTCCGAAAGCACATTCAGGTAACTGCGGGCCTCACCCGCCTCTTGGTCCCAGACCATGGGCTCATCGGTTTCCGGATCGCGGATATAAGCCTGATCCGGACCGATCAGGTAGGTGCCGTTGGTGCTGGCCTGCAAATAAGGGTAATCGACGGCGCCCAGTTCATTGACCAGAATATTGGCCATGGCCAACGCAAGTGCTGCATCGGTGCCGACCCGGATGGGCACCCATTCCGTTGCATTGGCGGCGGCGAAATTGCACATGGGATCGACCACCACCATCTTCATGCCCCTGGCCCTGGCGTCCGCCGCCATATGCATGTTGGAAGCCGATGCGTGCCCCGCCGAATGGCCCTTGGAGGCGCCAAAGAAGATGACGTAATTGCAATATTGGAAATCGGGCACGATCCCCCAGGAGGCATGCATCATGCCAGAAATCAAATGAGTGCCATTGCCGCAATGAAGTCCGCCGCCGGCCGCCGACATGTTGGGCGTGCCGAACCCGGCGCAGAAGGTCTGCAATGGGGAATGGGCGGCGGTCAGGGTGGTGGTCATCTGGATCAGAAGCTTGCGGGGATCATCGTCCCGGACGCGCTTCAGTTGGGTGGCGACCTCGTCCAGGGCCTCGTCCCAGGATATTTCCTCGAAACCGGGGTCGATACCGATCCCCTTTTCCGGGTTGGTGCGGCGCAGGGGTTTGGTCAGGCGGTTGGGATCGTAATGGGCCTGGATGCCGCTTATACCCTTGCCGCAAAGCCGACCCTTGCCCGTGGCGCTTTCGGGATTACCTTCGATCTTGGTGATCACGCCGCCTACCCGGTGGGCCAGGATGGAGCAATTGCCGTAACACATGGCACAGGCCGATGCCACCCAGGCATCGTCGCGCTCAACAATCTTGGAACTTTGCGACGAAGGGTTGGGATCAATGATGTTCATGTCTGCTTCCTCGGTTAGACTGAGCCAATATTATACCAAGCTTATGAATAAATACGCATTGTAATCATTATGAACGAAATCGAAGAGAAAGAGTTTCCAGTTGAATGCGATGACGGCGCCAGACTTTCGGTCGTTGCGAAAAGCATGGGCGAGTCTGCTTACCCGCCCCTGCTGCTGGTTCATGGATCGGGCGTTGGGCGCCTTTGTTGGGACGTACCTTTCGCCGGACACGGGCTGATGGAAGGGCTGGCCCGGGCCGGCGTTCATGTGTTTGCCCTGGATTGCCGGGGCTATGGGGCCAGTGACAAACCTCATGGGATGAGCGCAACCACCGAACGCCTGGCCAGTGACGTCATCCAGGTGGCCCGCGAAATCATCCACCTGACCGGAGCGGTACGCATTGGGCTGGCTGGTCATTCATCTGGCGGCGCCGTTGTCGTGGGCGCGGTGGCCCAGGCGCCGGAACTCATCAGCCGCATGGCGGTAATGGGTCGCAGATACCGGAAAATGAACTCGGATTTTCAGGCTTATGCCCGGCGCATGAACCAAGCCGCCCTGGAATCCCCCGATGGTTATGTCCCCAACATCCACCATCAGAACATAGAAGCCCGTCTCAACCAGCCCAGCGCCCAAGTTGTGGCCTGGTATAAATCCACAATCGAGGAAGTCTATCCCACCCTGCCCGGCGCGGTGTTCGATGATCTGCCGGCCAACCCAAGCATGGCTGCCGCCACAAGCATCCAGACCCCCACCCTTTTGATCAACGGCTCCAACGAATATGTGGTGGATGATGAAGATGCCAGGGATTTGCTCCGCGATATTCCCGCATCCGACAAGGGGCTGGTGATCCTGCCCGGAGCCTATCATCTGCCATTTATCGAAATGCCCGGCCATCGGGACCTGCTGGCCGCTTTGACATTCTGGTTCGCCCGTGGCTGACGGCGTGGCGACGGACGGCCTGGCCTATGAGCGGCTCTTGGGTCGGGCCAGCCGGGCGGTGGGTTCCTTGTTTCTGGATTGGCTGGATTTGCCGGAGGGGCTTGCCTGGCTCGATCTCGGCTGCGGCACCGGAGCGCTCTCTGAAACCATCGCGGATCGGGCGGGTCCCAAATTGGTCATGGCAGTGGATACGGCGGAAGTCCAGATCGCTTTCGCCCGCGGCCGGGCCGGTGATCGCCCGCTCACTTACCGCATTGGCGATGCCGGGTCTCTGGAATTCGCCGATGGGGAATTTGATGCCGTGGTGATGGGCCAGGCCATCGCCTTCATGGCCCAGCCGGCCAAGGCCGCCCGTGAAATGAAACGGGTGGCCAGACCGGGGGGCTGGGTGGGGACCTATATGTGGGACATGACTGGGGAGCACTTTATTCTTGCGCCTCTGCTGAGGGCGTTGGACGAAATGAAAATTGATGTGGCGCCCAGCCCGGGGGCTGAAATCTCGCGCCTGGATTATCTGGTTGAATTGTTCCAAAGCGCCGGGCTGGAGCGGGTTTCGGGCCGGGAGCTGGATATTGAAGTTTCGTTCGCCGATTTCAAGGATTACTGGGCTTCCAACATTTGCCTGGCCAATCCGGCGGTGCAGGCCATCAGGCGCTTGTCAGCGGCCAAATCGGATCAGTTGCGCGCCTTGCTCGAGGCCAGCCTGAGCCGTGACCCAGCGGGGCGGATTATGGTCTGGGCCCGGACGAACGGGGTGCGGGGACAGGTTTCTGCTGGCGCCCCACTATGAAAATAGTAGCCGAGGCGATCACGATGCTTCCGATCCATACCCAGATATCGGGCATCTCGCCAAAAAAGGCAAAGGCCAGGGCAGCGGTGAAAATCAGCCTTGAATAATCATAGGGCGTGACCGCCGATGCATCGGCGGCGGCATAGGCCCTGGTATAGGCCAGATGGCCGATGAAGGCGCAAACGCCGACGCCGATCAGCCACATTAATGTTCCAATCGACGGCCATTTCCAAACGAACAACACGGCCACGAAGCTTGCCGGCGTGGTCAGGGCATTCAGGTAAAAGACGATGGTGTCGGGATGCTCGGTCCGGGTCAGGGCCTTCACTTGCGCGGCGGCGACCGAAATAAAAAATGCGCCGCCCAGCATGATCAAGGCCACCGGATTGATGATCTGCACACCCGGGCGCAGGATGATCAGGGCGCCCAAGAGCCCGATCAGCACGCCAGACCAGCGCCTGAGGGTGACTATCTCGCTCAGAAACAAGGCCGCCAAAATGGTGGTGAACAGTGGTGCGGTGAAGCTGATGGCTGTGGCCTCGGCCAGGGGCATCCAGGCCATGGCCGAAAACCACAAAAATGTGGCCACCAGCCCGGCCATGGCGCGGGTTACATGGAGGCCGAAACGCTGGGTCTTTAGGGTCCTGAAACCGCGCCGCCAGAAATAGGGCATCAAAAGCAAAAGACTGACAAAATTCCGGAAAAAGACGGATTCCAGGGGATGGACTTCCGCCGCAGCCATGCGGATGCAAACGGCCATGGCCGAAAACAGCGCTGCTGCCAGCACCATCCAAAGGGCGGCGCGTGTGCCGGACGATATCTTCATTCCTTTCCCGCTTCCGATTGGCGCAATACTTCTTCCAGTTCAAGGGCGTCCACCTGGCGCAGCTTGGGAAATAGCTTGGCATAGACCAGGGCAACGGCGATGGTCCCCGCACCTCCCAGCACGACCGATCCGATGGGCCCGATAAAAGCAGCGACGGCGCCTGATTCAAATTCACCCAACTGGGATGAGCCGCCGACGAAGACGCCATGGACGGCCATCACCCGGCCCCGCATCTCATCAGGCGTGGTGAACTGGATCATATTGTGGCGGATGAAGACGCCGACCATGTCGGCGGCACCGGCCACGGTGAGTGCCAAAAGGGACAGCCAGACCCATTGGGAAAGACCGAAGACGACGATGCCCACCCCATAAAGGGCGACGGAGATGAACAGCTTGTGCCCGGCCCGGCTGCGCACCGGTATCTGGGTCAGGACCAGGGCGCAGGTTACCTCGCCAAAAGCGAATGCGGCATGCAGCATGCCCAGCCCGGCGGCACCCAGATGCAAAATGTCGGTGGCGAAAACCGGGAACATGGCCGTCGCACCGCCCAGCAGAACGGCGAACAGATCCAGCGATATGGCGCCCAGGATAAGTTGGCGGCTCCAGATGAATTTCATCCCGGCGAAGACGGTCTCCAGGGTCACCGGCTTGCGGTTGATCTGCTGGATGCGGGACCGGATCAGCAAAATGGAAATAATCGCCAGACAGACGAGAACACTGACCGTGCCAAAGGCATATGTTCCGCTGACGCCCCTATCCGTGCCTATCTCGATCAGCACGCCGCCCAGAACCGGGCCGATGATGGTCGAGACATGCTGACCCGAATTGGCCCAGGCGGCGGCGTTGGGGAAAATCTCCTTGGGCACCAGATTGGGGATCAGGGCCTGATTGGCCGGCATGGCGAAGGTCCGCCCGGTACCCATCAGAAATAACAGAGGCAGGACCAGACTCATGGACGGATCAGTTCCCGCGAAAGCGGCCAGCAGGGCCAGGGACATGACCGCCTGCACGCCGTAGAGGACGGCCAGGATGGAGCGCCTGGAAAAGCGGTCGGCGGTCTCGCCGGCGGCCAGGAAAAACAGAATATTGGGCAGGAACATGGCCAACCCCACATAGCCCAGCATCAGCTCGCTTTGGGTGATGCGCCAGACATCCCAGCCGATAGCCACCTGCAACATGCGCGTCGCCATGTTGGAGAAAATGCGGGCGGCGAAGGCGAAGGAAAAATCGCGGTGCCGGAAAGCGGCGAAGCCGGAAGTGCCGGCGGGTGCGGGGTCTTCTGCCATAAGGGCCCTAAAACAGATTGATCAGATGGATCGGGCGCAGCACAGAGAACATGTCGCCCACCAAAGTCCCGGGCCAGGGTATGCACAAGTTTCCATATCCGGTCAACCGGCCCCGGGCCCTGGAAGCGGGCTATACTGGATGCCTTCACATTATTGGAAAGGGATGAACCGATGACCGAGAAAAAAGAATATAGCTGTGTCGCGCTGGAAATCGATGATGAAGGCATCGCCTGGGTCACCTTTAACCGGCCCGAAAAACGCAACGCCATGAGCCCCACCCTCCATTACGAGATGGAGGAAATCTTCTACGGGCTGGAGACTAACGATGATGCCAAGGTCATCGTGCTCACCGGTGCCGGCGATGCCTGGAGCGCGGGCATGGATCTGCGGGAGTTTTTCCGCGCTACCGATGATGATCCGGGTGAGCGGTTCCGTTCCGGCACGGCCAGCCGTCACTGGGCCGGTGAATATATCGCCTGGACCGCAAAACCGACCATCGCCATGGTCAACGGCTATTGCTTTGGCGGTGCCTTCACCTCGCTTTACGGCTGCGACATCGTGATCACCGACGAAGATGCCACTTTCGGGCTCTCGGAAGTGAATTGGGGTATTATTCCCGGCGGCACGGTGAGCAAGGTGTTCTCTGACATGGTGTCTTACCGGGACGCACTTTTTTATGCCATGACCGGGCGCGTCTTCGATGGGCGGAAGGCGGTGGAGATGGGCGTCGCCACCCTGGCCGTCCCCGGCGAGAGCCTCCGCGGAGAGACCCTGGCCATCGCCCGCGAGCTGATGGATAAGGCCCCGACCGTTCTGGCCTACACCAAGCAGGCGATCCGAGCGGTGCGCGACATGGACATGATTGGGGCAAGGGAATATCTGGCGGCAAAATCCCTGGCCCTCCAGGCGGCCGATCCGGAAGGCACGCGGGGCCGGGGTATGGAAGAGTTTCTCGACAAGAAGACCTATCGCCCGGGACTGGGCCCGGTGGCCCGCCCTTGATATAGGCCGGTTCCGCGCTCAAACCTCCATGGCCGGCGGCGCTGCTTTGCCCAGAATCATGTCGGCGGCCTTTTCCGCGATGGCGATGGTCGGCGCATTGGTGTGCCCGCCAAGGACCGTCGGTATGACCGAGGCATCGGCGACGCGCAAACCCTCCACACCCCGGACCCGGAGTTGCCCATCCACCACGGCACCCTCATCCATGCCCATGCGGCAGGTGCCGACCGGGGGATAGATGGTGCTCGCCGTCTGGCGGATATAGGCATCGATTTCCTCATCCGTCTGGATTTCCGTGCCGGGGTAGATTTCATCGCCGATCATGTCGGCCAGGGGCTCCGTGCCATAGACCCGCCGGGCCGCCCGGACCCCTTCGCGGAGCGTCACCAGATCCATCTCATGGGCAAAATAGTCATGAAAAATCATCGGCTTGTCCGCCGCATCGCCAGAACGCAGGCTGACCCTGCCGCGGCTTTCAGGATGGAGCAAAATGACCCGGCATCCCAGATAGGCGCCGTTCGGTTTGCGCCATCCGGGAAACCACATATGGGCTTCGGGTGCGATGCGGCCGAGCAGCAGTTCGATATCAGGCTGGGCCAGGCCTTCTTTTGTGCGGATATGAGCAAGCGCCGAGACCGGCAGCGACGTAAGGTGCCCCCGGGCAAAAAGCGCCCATTTAAAGAAATCAAGGGTCAGACGATCGAGGCGCAACAAGTCATCGAAGCTGTCCTCCTCCAGCGATGCGTAACCGGCGGCGACTGAAAAATGATCCTGCAGGTTGGCCCCGACACCCGGCGCGTCCACCACCGGATCGATGTCCATATCCCGCAGATGATCCGCCGGACCTATCCCTGAAAGCATGAGCAGCTTGGGCGAATTGAAGGCACCGCCGGCGGAAATGACTTCGCGGCGGGCGCCTGTCCTGAAACGTCTGGTACCGCGTTGATATTCCACTCCCACCGCCCGGCCCCTTTCCAGGATCACGCGCCCGGTCATGGCCCGGGTCTCGGCCTTGAGATTGGCGCGGCTCAGCACCGGGCGTAGATAGGCCCGGGGCGTGCTTGATCTGCGGCCCCGGTGAATGGTGTGATCGGCGGCGTCAAAGCCTTCCGGCTCGGATCCATTGAGATCCTCGGTCACCGGGAAACCCGCGCACGCGCCGGCTTCCAGATAAGCCCTATGGATGTGGCTGTGATCATCCCCGCCCGCCACCTTCAGCGGGCCCTCGGCGCCATGGTAGAAGCTTTCCCCTCCATGATGGCCCTCGGCCCGTTTGAAATAGGGCAAAAGATCACCGTAACCCCAGCCGGTTAGTCCTATTTGGCGCCAATGATTGTAATCCGCCGGATGGCCCCTGGAATAGATCATGCCATTGGTCGATGACGAGCCACCCATCACCTTGCCTCTCGAAAGATAGATGTTGCGTTGCTCCATTTGGGGTTCGGGCGCGCTGTCATAGCCCCAGTTGAAGCGCATATCCAAAGCCAGATCGCGGAACTTCAGCGGCAGGCGGAGCCAGGGATGACGATCCCAGCCGCCGGCCTCGAGAAGCAAGACCTTGGTATCCGCATCTTCGCTCAACCGGTTGGCCAGCACGCAGCCGGCCGAGCCGCCACCGATGATGATATAGTCGTAGGCCGCATCCATCACGGAAGACCGTAAATCTTGGCCGATTTGACCCCCACGGCTCGGCCATCGCCAAACAGGGTGTCCAGCCGGGCCAACGCCTCATTCTTGAGTGGCGGGTCGGTAAGCGATGCTACGTTTTTTTCCAGATGATCCGGATTACCTGTTCCGAACATAATCACATCACCCCCCGAAGCGTGACGGGTATAGCGGTAGGCGGCATCCATCAGGTCAGCCGCACCACCTTCATGGATGAGAAAATCCAGGGGATTGTCCCGGGCCGCCAGATCGGCGGGGAAGGCACCTTCCTGGGCCAGGGCGCGCAGCGTTGACCGCACCTGATCCATATCGGCGGCGAAGCGTCCCACATACATGATATAGGTGCCCATGCCCTGTTTGCGGGCCCTGGGCAGGACGCCGAGCCGGGCACCTTGATTGGTGGGCGAGAAGGCCAGCATGGCCACATCGAACAGATCATCCTCCAGGGCCAGGCTTAGCCCTTCGTGGTTCAAATCCCTGGGCGGCGCCTCGGTTATGCCCAGAAAGCGGAATTTTCCTTTTTCCTTTTCCTTGAGAATGGCGGGGGCGATCACGTCGCGGGCATAAACGTAGCTTTCCGCCGTCAGCCCATGAAGAAAGAAAATATCCAGCCGGTCGGTCTTGAGATCACGGAGCGATTGGTCGAGCCCGGCGATGACCGTTTGGGCATCGTGGAACTCACCTTTTTCGCGCACATAATATTTACTCGACAGCACTGCCTTTTCGCGGGCGCCTCCGGCCAGGGCCCGGCCGATCACTTCTTCCGTGCCATAAGTGTGGGCGCAATCGATCACATTGATTCCCAGATCCAGGGCGCGAGCGATGATCCGGGCTATTTCCGCCTCACTTTTGCCGGCAATCAGGCCAAGTCTGGAATCCCCGCCGCCGCCCAGGCCGGCGACGCTGACCCTGAGGCCGGTGCGTCCCAGTTCGGTAAATTGCATGAATTTCCCCGCGCTCGATTATGCGCCATTGCACCAGACGCTCTCCTGCCAGTCAATCGGGCATCAGTCAATCGGGCAAGCCCTTCGGTTGATTAAGCGGGTGCGGAATGCCAAGTTAACCCCCTTTGATTTTGATGCCTGCGTGGCAACAGAGGTGAAGGTGGCGGAAACTAAAGAACGTAGTTGGCCCCTGACCCCGGGTGGGACAATTGATTGGGAAACGGTCTTCGAGGATAAGGAGACCGGTCTGATCGCTTTGATCGAGCAATCCCGAAGCATTAATGCGCTCCACGAATGCGCCATTCTGGTTATCGACCAATTGTTCATCCGTAAGAATGACCAGCGCCTCAGGGATAAATTCTGCGCAGAATTGGAAGACATCATTGGCGCCGATGCGGATGCGGTGGATTTGGCAGAGGCGAGCCGGGGCGTCAGCGCCCTGCTCAAGCGCATCAAAAGTGAACGGATCGTGAAGGCTGTGGAATATGTCGCTCGCCAGAGAACCGAGCAGCCGGATAAAGAGCGCCGTGACCCCATAATTTTTCAAGCGACGAGTAGATTAAACCGGCACTCTCACAGGAGATTTAGCGCTAATGACCGAAACCAAGGAAGATGTTCTCAAGATCAAAATCGAAAACAAGATTTGCCTTCTTACCTTGAACCGGGAGGAGCGCCGCAACGCCCTTTCCAAAACCCTGATCCGGGCCCTGTCGGAAGCCATCCTGGCCGCCGATATGAACCCGGAGGTTTCTCTCCTGGCCATCACCGCGGTAGGAAACAAGGCCTTTTGTGCCGGCGTCGATTTGAAAGATGCGCGCGACGGGGACGACCGGGGCGAGGCCTTTAGCGGCCCGCTTCATTCGCCGGAACGTGCGTTTACCGAAATCCTGATGGATTTCACCAAACCTTCCATGGCCATCATCAACGGCCCGGCGATCGCCGGCGGTTGCGAACTGGCTCTGGCCTGTGATCTGAGGATCATGTCGGAGGACGCACATTTTGCGTTGCCCGAGGCCAAGCAGGGCATGGGGGCCCATTTCGCCACGGTCATCCTGCCCCAGATGGTGCCCATGGCCATCGCCATGGAGTGGCTCTATACGGGGCGCAAAATCACCATCGATGAGATCGAGCGCTGGGGTTTGGTCAACCGCATCACGCCGGCCGGCAAGGTCATGGAGACGGGCATGAAAATGGCCGCCAATATCATCAATTCGGCGCCTTTGTCCCTGCAGCGCATGAAGCAGACCTTCCGCAAGACCTACGGTATGCCCTTGCATGCCGGCATCCGCCTTGAAGCCGGCCCCGATCCCTATTCCTCGGAAGACCGCAAGGAAGGTGCCCGGGCCTATCTGGAGCGCCGCGCACCTGTCTGGAAAGGGAAATGAACTAGGGCCAGGGCTCATTAATTCAGATAGAAGATAACAATAGCGGCAATGCATATAGCTGAA
>CAZBQG010000013.1:29098-33051 GCA_964493945.1 uncultured Rhodospirillaceae bacterium | reverse complement strand
CTAGGGCCTGTTCCACCAACAGCGCCTGTTCGGTGGCATGGGTGCGGGCCTGACCGGTGGCCGGGGAGGCTGATTCCGGGCGCCCCACATAGATCGGGCGCCGCGTCGGATCCTTGGTCTTGACCTGATCGGTCAGAATATATTCCAGGCGCCGGTTGATATAGGTCCAGGAACCCATATTGGCGGGCTCTTCCTGGCACCAAACCACATCGGCGTTGGGATAAAGGTCGATATTGCGGGCGATACCCCGGCGCGGCAGGGGGTAGAGCTGCTCGACCCGGACGATGGCCACATCCTTGATCTTTTGTTCGCGCCTTGCCTCCAGAAGGTCGAAATAGACCTTGCCCGAACAGAGCACGATGCGCCGCACTTTGTTCTTGGCGACCAGCTTGTCGGTTTCCGGATAGAGGCGCTGGAAATGTGATCTGGGCCCCATATCCTCCAGGTTGGAAACCACAAGCTTATGGCGCAGCAGAGATTTGGGGGACATGACGATCAGGGGTTTTCTGAAATTGCGCCTGACCTGGCGGCGGATCACATGAAAGAAATTGGCCGGCGTGGTGCAACTGACCACCTGCATATTGTTCTGGGCGCAAAGTTGCAGATACCGTTCCAGGCGGGCAGATGAATGTTCCGGGCCTTGTCCCTCGAAGCCATGGGGCAACAGCATGACCAAGCCGGACATGCGCAGCCATTTGCTTTCACCGGATGCGATGAACTGATCGATGAGCACCTGGGCGGTGTTGGCGAAATCGCCGAACTGGGCTTCCCAAATGACCAGGGCCAGGGGATCGGCCAGGGAAAAACCATATTCAAATCCCAGCACGCCGGCTTCGGAGAGCGGGCTGTCCATGACCTCGAACTGGGCCTGATCCTTGCTAACATTGCTCAGCGGATAATAGCGCCGCTCATCATCCTGATCGACCAGCACGGCATGGCGGTGAGAAAAGGTGCCGCGCCCGCAATCCTGGCCCGAAAGACGCACATGGGTTCCTTCGGCCAGCAAACTTGCATAGGCCAGCGCCTCTCCCGTTCCCCAATCAATTTCGGTGCCGCTTTTCATCATTTCATCCCTGGCCTTCAATTGGCGCAGGATCTTGCCGTTGATGTTGAAGCCCTTGGGCGCCTTGGCCAATCCCTGGCCCAGCGCCAGCAGGGTATCGATCTCGACGGCGGTATCATAATCCTGATGCTCTTCCTCGCCCTTTAATTCGCCCAGCCCCTCCCAGACGCCTTCCAGCCAATCGGCCTGTTTGGGTTTGTATTTGGGCCCGGCCTCGAAGTCCTGGCTCATCTGGGACTGGAATTCATCCTTGATCTTGCCGGCCTCGGTCTGGGTCAGCACGCCTTCGGCAATCAGTTTGTCTTCGTAGATTTGGCGTGTTGTCGGATGTTCGGCGATGGCCTTGTACATGATCGGCTGGGTGAACATGGGCTCATCGCCCTCGTTATGGCCATGCCGGCGGTAACAGAACATGTCGATCACCACATCGCGGTGAAAGGTCTTGCGGTATTCCATGGCCAGACGGGAAACATGAACGACGGCTTCCGGGTCATCGCCATTGACGTGGAAGATGGGCATCTGCAGGCCCTTGGCGATATCCGTCGGATAAGGCGTAAAGCGGGAACTGGCCGGGTTGGTGGTGAAGCCGATCTGATTATTGACGATGATATGCAAGGTGCCGCCGGTGCGGTAGCCCTTGATCTGGGAAAGATCCAGGCTTTCGGGTACCAGCCCCTGGCCGGCGAAGGCCGCATCGCCATGCATCAAAAGCCCCATGACCTTTTCGCGCTCTTCGTCGCCGATCTGGGTTTGCTTGGCCCGCACCTTGCCCAGCACCACGGGGTTCGCCGCCTCCAGATGTGACGGATTGGCGGTCAGGGACAGATGCAGATTGTTGCCGTCGATTTCCCGGTCGGCCGATGCACCCAGATGATATTTGACGTCGCCCGAACCCTGCACATCTTCGGGGTTGGAACTGGCGCCTTGGAATTCGGAAAAAATCGCCGCATAGGGTTTGTCCATGGTGGTGGCCAGCACATTGAGACGCCCCCGGTGGGGCATGCCCAGGACGATTTCCTCGACCCCCGCCAGGGAGGCCGAATGAAGGATCGCCTCCACCGCCGGGATCATGCTCTCGCCGCCATCCAGGCCGAAGCGCTTGGTCCCTTTATGTTTGATGTTGAGGAATGTCTCGAAACCATCGGCCTCGACCAATTGGCGGTAGATGGTAATCTTTTCCTCAGGCGTGAAGGCCGCGTGATAATCAACCCCCTCAATATGGTCTTCCATCCAGATGCGTTCATCCAGCTCCTGGATATGCATATATTCGATGCCGATGGAGGAGCAATAAGAGCTCTTCAATATCTGTAAAAGCTGGCTCAGGGTCAGGGTGTCGTGGCCCGCCACATAGCCGACGAAGAAGGAACGATCCATGTCATCTTCGCCGAATCCGTAGGTGGCCGGGTCCAGATCTTTGTTATAGCCCTCGCCGACAAGGCCCAGAGGATCAAACTCGGCCAACAGGTGACCACGCACGCGGAAAGACCGGATCATGATGCGGGCCTTGATGGCGCCCCGGGTGGCCTCCCGCAAATCATCTTCGGAGGCCGTTGGACCGGCCTTGGCTTTCTTGCTGTCGGGCTCGCCCTGGCCGATGACGCGGGTTCTGCTGGGGGCCCAGCTTGCGCCGCCCAATGGATCGGTCAGGTCTCCGCCTTCCGCACCCAATTCCTGGAACAAAGAAACCCAACTGGCATCCACCGAGGCCGGATCGGCCCGGTAGCGGTCATAGAGTTCGGCGATAAACGCCGCATTGCCACCCGAAAAAATCGTTTCGCTGTCCATAAGCCGCGCTCCGCTGGCGATTGTACCGCTATGCCTTCCACCCCCGCTACGCTTTCAGCCCATGGCTTGAGCCATGGTGGTGCCCAACGCCGCCGGTGAGTCCGAGACGTTGATGCCGGCGCTCTTCATGGCTTCGATCTTGTCACCCGCGCCGCCCTTGCCGCCGGCGATGATGGCGCCCGCATGGCCCATGCGCCGGCCCGGCGGTGCCGTGACGCCGGCGATGAAGCCGACCACCGGTTTCTTGGTCTTGGAGGATGTAATGAACTGGGCGGCATCCTCTTCGGCCGAGCCGCCGATTTCGCCGATCATGACGATGCCTTCGGTCTCCTCATCGGCCAGGAATATTTCCAGGCAGTCGATGAAGTTCGTGCCATTGACCGGATCGCCGCCGATGCCGATGCAGGTGGATTGACCCAGGCCAGCCGCCGTCGTCTGGGCCACGGCTTCGTAGGTCAGCGTGCCCGACCTGGAAACGATGCCTATTTTTCCACGCTGATGAATATGGCCCGGCATGATCCCGATTTTGCATTCATCGGGCGTGATGACGCCCGGGCAGTTGGGGCCAATCAGGCGCGTGGAGGATCCAATGAGTGCGCGCTTGACCCGCACCATATCCAGAACGGGAATGCCTTCGGTGATGCAGATGACCAGGGGAATTTCCGAATCAATTGCTTCCATGATTGCCTCGCCGGCAAAGGGCGGCGGCACATAGATAACGGAAGCATCGGCCCCGGTCGCCTCGACGGCGCCGGCTACGGTATCGAAGACCGGCAGGTCCAAATGCTGGCTGCCGCCCTTGCCGGGCGTCACGCCGCCGACCATTTTGGTACCATAGGCAATGGCCTGTTCGGAATGAAAAGTGCCTTGTGATCCGGTGAAACCCTGGCAGATCACTTTGGTATCGGAATTGACCAGAACAGACATCAGGCGGCCTCCTTCACTTCCTTGACCACTTTCTGGGCGGCATCACCTAAATCTTCACCGGACACGATGGGCAGACCGGACTGGGCCAGAATTTTCTTGCCCTGCTCTACATTGGTGCCTTCTAGGCGGACCACCAGGGGCACGTTGAGAGACACTTCCCGGGCCGCCGAAACCACGC
>CAZBQG010000013.1:17957-29088 GCA_964493945.1 uncultured Rhodospirillaceae bacterium | reverse complement strand
CGATACCGTCGGCGATGGCGTCACAGCGCATGATGCCGCCGAAGATATTGACCAGGATGCCTTCCACATTGGAATCCGACAAGATCAGCTTGAAAGCGGTGGTCACCCGCTCTTTGGTTGCCGATCCCCCCACATCCAGGAAGTTGGCCGGATCGCCGCCATAGAGCTTGATGATATCCATGGTCGCCATGGCCAGGCCGGCGCCGTTGACCATGCAGCCGATATTGCCGTCCAGCTTGATGTAATTGAGGTCGTGGCGCTCGGCTTCCAACTCGGCCGGGTCCTGTTCGTCCTCGTCGCGCATCTCTTCCACGTCTTTGTGGCGGTAGAGCGCATTGTCATCGAAGTTCATTTTGGCATCCAGGGCTATAACTTCGCCTGCCTTGCTCACCACCAGGGGATTGATTTCCACCATGGAAGCATCCAGATCAACGAAAGCCCCATACATGGCGATGATAAACTTGACGGCGCTGGAAATTTGCGCACCCTCCAGGCCCAGCCCGAAAGCGACGCGCCTTGCGTGAAATCCCTGGATGCCGATGGCCGGATCGATTTCCAAGGTGTTGATCTTCTCTGGCGTTTTGGCGGCTACTTCCTCGATATCCATGCCGCCTTCAGAGGACGTGATGATCGTCACCCTGGAGGATTCCCTGTCGACCAGCAGGCTCAGATAAATCTCGCGCTCAATATCGCAGCCATCCTCGATATAGACCCGTTTGACTTCCTTGCCGGGTGCGCCGGTCTGATGGGTGACCAGGGTAGCGCCCAGCATCTGATTGGCCGCTTCCTTGACCTCCTCGACCGATTTAACGACCCGCACCCCACCGGCCTCGCCGGCCGAGTTTTCCTTGAAGCTGCCCTTGCCCCGGCCGCCGGCATGGATTTGCGCCTTCACCACCCAGATGGGTCCGCCCAAATCCTTGGCCACCGCTTCCGCCTCGGTTGCCGTATAGGCAACGCCGCCCCGCAGCACGTCAACGCCCTTGCTCGATAGTAGCTGCTTCGCCTGATATTCGTGGATTTTCATTTCTTTTTTGCCTTGGCTGCGTCGGCCAGAATCCGTTTGCTCTCCGCCACCATGTTTTTCACGGCGCGTACGGATTTGTTGAAGGCTGCCTTTTCGCTGCGGTCGAGTTTGATTTCCACCACTTTCTCCACGCCCTTGGCGCCAATCACGCAAGGTACGCCCACATAGAGCCCCTTGACCCCATATTCGCCGCGCAAGTAAGCGGCACAAGGAAGCACGCGACGCTTGTCCTTGAGATAGGCTTCGGCCATCTGGATGGCGGCCGATGCCGGTGCATAAAAGGCCGAGCCGGTTTTCAAAAGACCGACGATTTCACCGCCGCCGTCCCGCGTGCGCTGGACGATGGCATCCAGGCTTTTTTGCGTGGCCCATTTCATGGCCACCAGATCGGGCAGCGGAATGCCGGCCACCGTCGAATAGCGCACCAACGGCACCATGCTATCGCCATGGCCGCCCAGAACGAAGGCGGTGACGTCTTCCACCGAGACGTCGAACTCATCGGCCAGGAAGGTACGGAAACGGGCCGAATCCAGAACGCCGGCCATGCCCACCACCCGTTTGTGGGGCAGTCCGCAGGCATCGCGCAGCACACCGACCATGACGTCCAGCGGATTGGTAATGCAGATGACGAAGGCACCGGGGCAATTTGCCTTGATGCCGGCGCCGACCGATTTCATCACATTGGTATTGATGCCGATCAGATCGTCGCGGCTCATGCCCGGCTTGCGCGGCACACCCGCCGTGACAATGACCACATCGGCGCCCCGGATCGCGCGGTAGCTGTTGGCACCCTTCATTTTGGCGTCAAATCCCTCGACCGGCGAGGACTGAAGCAGGTCAAGAGCCTTGCCCTGGGGGATGCCATCGACGATATCGAAGAGCACCACATCGCCCAATTCTTTCAACCCGACCAGATGGGCAAGCGTGCCCCCGATATTGCCCGCGCCGACCAGCGCGATCTTCTTGCGTGCCATGGTATTCCCTCTCGCCTGGAGCCTGTTATGAACCGAGGCGGCCAACCTTGCGGCCAATCGGTTGAATCAACGTTGGTTAGTAGCGCGAAATTATTTAAAGAGCAAGTCCAGGGGGGCTTAAGGCACTCTGAAAGTTAATGAAATCTGGCTAGAGCATGCTCTAACGTAAATGAGCGCTGGCGAGATAATCCCTTGACTGCATTTCCATCAGGCGCGAAATCAGGCGTTCGAATTCAAAGGCACCCTTACCCTTGGCATAAAGTTCCTCGGGCGGGCCTTCCGCCGAACAGACGAGCTTGACCCGGCGTTCGTAAAGGGCATCGATGAGATGGACGAAACGGCGCGCCTCGTTGCGCTTTTCCGGCGCCAGGCGCGGAATGCCCGACAGAATGAGTGTGTGATAGCGGGCCGCGATGGCCAGATAATCCCCGGCCCCCAAGGACTGGGCGCAAAGGGCATGAAAATCGCTGCGGGCCACGCCGGCGGCGGCGGCGGCGATTTTGATCTGGCGGCCTTTTACTTGAATTGTCTCTGGCGCCGCCCGCAAACCACCTGAAAGTTCCGTAAAACAGGAGGTGAGCGCCTCCTCCGCCGCGCCGTCCAATGGCTCGTGATAGACTCGCATGCCACGCAGCCGCTCCAGCCGGTAATCCACATCGCCGCCCAGCTCCAGGATATCCAGTTTGGCGCAAATCAAATCGATAAAGGGAAGAAAGCTTTCGCGACGCAGTCCATCTTTGTAGAGATCCTGGGGTGGCCGGTTGGAGGTGCAAACGATGACGATATCCAAGGCCAGCAGGGCTTCGAAAAGGCGCCCCAGGATCATGGCATCGACGATGGCTTCCACTTGCAGTTCATCGAAACAAAGCAATGTGGCCTCGCCGGCGATGCGCCGGGCCAGGGCGGGAATGGGGTCCCCGTCTTCTTTCATCTCATGCAGGCGGTCATGGGTTTCTTGCATGAATTCATGGAAATGGACGCGCCGTTTGGCGGTGGGCGGCGCACTTTCGAAAAACAGATCCATGAGTATGGATTTGCCCGTGCCCACGCCGCCATAGATATATAGCCCCTGGGGCGGCTCGGCCCGGCGCCGGGTGAGGCCGAAGCGGGCCTTCCAACCGGCATGGCCGGCGGCCGGCTGAAATCCGTCCAGCGCCCGGTGCAGGCTTTGCAGCTTTTCAGCCAGAAGTTCCTGGCCCTGATCACGCCGCAAAAGCCCGTCCGCCACATGGCGGCGGTAAGCGAATAGGGGTCCTTCGGTCATTTACATCCTAATTAGGTTGCGAAAGGGTCCCTGTAAAGGACCCGGCCGAAGCGGAAGCCCCCCCCGCGCCTAATTCAAGCGGAGCTCCAGCATGGTCTTGGCGTTGCCGTCCAGGATGGCCCGTTTGTCCGCCGTATCTATGCGGGCGGCGGCGATAGCCTTGTTTGACCAGTCCATGGAAAAGGCCGAACCGTCGGTGCCGTAGACGATCTTGTCCACCCCATAAACCTCTACGCCGCGCTCGATGCAGCGCTCGCCCAGCGAATTGCAATCGATCAGAATATTGGTCTGGCGAAAGCGTTGCGATGGCGGTTCCTCGTCCGGATTGAGGGCCAGCACCAGATGATCCATGCGCTCAACCTCGAAGGGGATGTTGCCGCCCAGATTGTGGCTCATCACCGTGACGTCGGGATAATCATCCAGGAAATCAGTCAGGCACAGCGTAATCATGTTGGCCGACAGCCTTTGCTGCATATCCAGGGTTCCCTGGCGGATCCATCTATTGTCCAGATCCTCGATTACCGGCCACAGCGTCTCGCCCGGCAGCGGGCCGGTATGGACTAAGATGATTGCCTTGTGGCGGTTGCCCACCTCAAACAGCGGGCGGAAATGCTGCGCGCTCTGCAAGGTGAGGAAGCCGTTGCCGGGCACGATGGCACCGATGATGCCGGGCAGGCCCATGGCCCGGTCGAATTCCTCGGCGGCGGCATCCATGTCCGCCTGGGGAAGAAGCGCGAAACCGGCGAAACGGTCGGGATAAGCGGCGTGGATGGCCGCCACCCCGTCATTGTTGGCGCGGGTCAGGGGCAAGGAGGCCTCGATCGGCTCGCCCTCGATCTGGAACAGGCCCGGAATGGAATGCACCGCCATGTCGATGCCCATGGAATCCATCAGCTCTAAACGCTTGTCGATGGATTGGAAGCCCTTGGGCAGAGGCTTGGAATCGCCCGCCCGGACCATGATGAAGTCTTCGCCATCCTCAATGATCATGGGCTGTTCCGTACGCGAACGGAGCGCGTCGACTAAATGTTCGGTAAAAAAATGGGCGTGCATGTCTATGGCCATGTCAATTATCCAGCCGCTGGCGCGGCCGCCTCCCCTTTCTGATTTTCCAGAGGGCAATACTATCGCGGCTGGGAGGTGATTGAAATCTCCGGTTTCGGCCTTATGATCGCCGGCCCATAACAGGGACAGAGAGGGCACCGTGAATTTCGGTCCGAGACGAACCAACCAAGACGTGTTCGCCGAACATCTTGCCCTGGCCGGCGCTAGAATTTTGGATGTGGGATGCGGCACGGGGCGTATGGCCCGCCTGCTGACCAGGATGGGCGGCAAGGTCACGGGCCTGGAGCCGGGAGAGGTCCAGCTAGAGCGGGCCCGCATGGTGGAGCCGGAGGGGGTGGAGACCTATCATGAGGGCGTCGCCCAGAAGATACCTTTTGCCGATACCTGCTTTGATATCATTTTCTTTTTCAACAGCCTGCATCATGTCCCGCCGCCAATGATGGCCCAGGGTTTGGCGGAAGCCAGCCGGGTGCTGGCCCCGGGCGGGGTTTTGTTCATCGCCGAGCCGGTCGCCGCCGGTTCTTTCCACGAAATGATAAAGCCCTACCACGATGAAACCGAAGTGCGCGCCCTGGCCATCGAAGCGCTCGAGCGCCTGGCAAAGAGCTTTAATAATTTCCGCCGCATCGCTTATGTTAGCGACACCAAGTTCGAGAGCTTTATTTCTTTCCGGGCCGGCCAGATCGCTATGGACAGGGCGCGCGGCGATCTGGACAAGGCAGAGGTTGCTGATCTCAGGAAACGCTTCGAGAGTTTCGGTGAGGCGCGGGCAGACGGTATCCATTTCGATCAGCCGACACAGGCATTTATCATGGAAAAGGGGTGAGATCATGCGCTGCGCTCAGACAGGATTACTTGAACATGACAAGGCAAGGGCGACGCCGGGATTTACCCTGTTTGCGCCCATTCATCAGCAATCCCAGACAGCCTATCTGATCGACATGGAGGGAGAGCAGGTTCATCAATGGGAATTGGAGGGCTTTCGCTCCGGCTATGGCAAGCTTCTCACCAACGGCAATTTGCTGGCCCCCGTCCGCAAGGACCTGAACGCCCCCAAGGACCGCGAAGAGATGCGGGTGATCCGCCAATACGACTGGCAGGGAAAAATAATTTGGGAATGCGACGCCCGCGCTCAGCACCATGATTTTCACCGCCTGGCCAACGGCAATACGGTCTATCTGGGCTTTGAGCGCTTCACGGAGGCCTCGAAGGCAAGGCTCAGGGGCGGCACCCCGGGAAGCGAAATGAAAGATGGTGGTGTGCTGGGCGATACCATCCATGAGTTGGACTCTGCCGGTAAAGTCGTCTGGGAATGGCATGCCCAGGATGATCTGGAGATCGAGAACTACCCCATTCATCCCTTGAATAACCGGGAAGAATTCTCCCACGCCAATGCCCTCTGGCCACTTGAAAATGGCGATTACATGATCAGCCTCAGACGTAGTAGCTGGCTGATCATCATCGACCGCGAAACCAAAAAACCCTGCTGGGAAATGCAGAGAGACGCCTGGGGCGGACCCCATGACTGCCAAGTGCTGGAGAACGGCAATATCATGTTTTTCGCCAATGGGCTTTATGCCCCGGGCCAGTTGGCCAGCTCACGGGTGATCGAGATGGACGCCACCACGGGTGAGGAGGTCTGGAGCTATCAGGGCTCGCCGCCCTGGTCTTTCCACAGCCCCCATATCAGCGGCTGCCAACGGCTATGGAGCGGCAACACATTAATTTGCGAGGGGCTCTGGGGGCGCCTGTTCGAGGTCACGCCTGAGGGCGAGATCGTCTGGGAATATATTTCGCCCCATATGGGCACGGTGCGCGGACAGAGCAGCGGGGGCGAGGGGAACTGGGTGTTCCGCGCCTACCGTTATCACCCGGATGGTCCCGAAATCGCGGGCAGGCTTTAGCTGGTGCCCGATGGCAGGTTGTAGTCCACCTCCAGGGTCTCGATGAAATCAAGCACTTCGTCGGTGGGCAACACGTCTGCATATTTGGCATGCATGTCTGCCAGATTGATCGCATGGGAAGCCTGGGAGCGGTCGAAACAAGCTTCCTCGGCGATGGCCAGGCGCAAATTCAGGCTGAAGGCGTCGATCACCGAGGCGCGGACGCAACCCGATGTGGTGGTCCCCGTGACGATCAGGGAATCAGCGCCCAGATCGTTCAGAAAAGCCATCAAGGGAGTTCCGAAAAAAGCACTGGGTTTGAGCTTGCGGATGACGATGTCTTTGGGCCCCGGTTCGATTTCATCCATAATGTCATTGCCCGGCCGGTTGGGTTTGATGGTCTCGGCGATCTTCGCTTCATCCGGCCTATCCCCCCGCTTCCAGCCCCAGCCGCCATTGTCCCAGTTATCGTCGCGGCGCTGCCCGGTGGTGTAGATCACCGGCACGCCCTTGGCCCGGCAGGCATCCACCAGCTTGCGGATGGTGGGCAGCGCTTCCCAGGCATCCTCGCCGCATGACGTGGCGTATTTCTTGATAGAATCCAAAATGGGCTCGGGCTTATCGCCGCAAAAGGCGTAATTGACGTCGATGACGAGCAGGGCGGGTTTCTTGCCAAACCCGGCCCGGGCACCAAAACCGCTGGCCTCGAACACCTGTCTGTCCCGTTCCGTCAGGAATTTATCCCAAACCCGTTCGGTCATGGCCTGATCTCCCCTGTTTGCGTCTTGCCAATTAAGCCGTCCCGTTATCTTATCGGGTTAGGTGACAAGCGGCCACATTAAACGGGTAAGGGCAGGAGAGAGGATTTTATGAGTTCATCCAAAGCATTTGACGTTCTGGAGACGACCATCGCCGAAATTCACGCGGCGTTTGGTACCGGCGGGCTGAGCGCCCGGCAATTGGTCCAGGCCTATCTGGACCGGATCGAGGCCTATGACCAGAAGGGCCCTGAAATAAACGCCGTGATCAGTGTAAATCCAAAAGCCCTGGAAGAAGCCGACCGGTTGGACCAGGCCTTCAAATCATCGGGTCTCGTCGGTCCCCTGCATGGCATTCCGGTGATCATCAAGGATCAGGCCGATGTTGCGGAAATGCCGACGACCATGGGCTCGGTGATGTATGAGAACCATTTCCCCGGGCGTGACTGCTTCGCCGTCGCCAAAATGAAGGAAGCCGGTGCCATATTTATTGGCAAGGCCACGCTGGGAGAGCTGGGGGCGGGAGATACTTACGGCTCGCTCTTTGGCGCGACGCGCAATGTATATGATCTGGAACGCACCGTGGGTGGATCCTCGGGCGGCTCGGCGGCCTGTGTATCGGCCAATTTCTGCACCCTGGCGGTGGGGCAGGAAGGGCTGGCTTCTATCCGGCGGCCTTCCATCTGGAACGGTGTTGCCGGCATGCGCCCAACCGCCGGCCTGGTCAGCCGCACCGGTGTCTTTGGCGGCTGGCCCGCGATCAACGGATCCCTCGGGCCCATGGCGCGCAACGTCGGTGATCTGGCCAGATTGCTGGATGCCATGATCGGCTATGATCCGGATGATCCGGTTACGGCCTACGGTGTCGGCCAGGCGCCGGCCAGCTTCGCCGATGAGATGGGGGATTACGGGCTGAAGGGCGCACGCCTGGGTATTTTGCGGCAATCCATCGGCTTTCATTCCGAGCCCGGCTCGGAGGATTTCGAAAAGATCAGTGAAGTGTTCGAGCGGGCGGTGGAGGATTTGGCGGCCGGGGGGGCAGAGCTTATCGATCCCATAGAGCTGCCCGGCCTGGATGAGCTTCTGGCCACTTGGGTCGGCCCGCCAGACAGTGGCGAGCAGGGGTTTGACGAATATTTCAAGGGAAGCGCCAATCCCCCCTTCGCCAGCAGAAGCGAAGCCGCCGCATCTCCCTTTTTCGACCAACTGACCAGAGGTGCCAGGAACCGCTGGCTCAACCGCAATCCCACCATCGATCAGTACCGCGCCCATTTGGAGGCGCGCCAGACCCTGATGACGCAATTTCTGAAACTGATGGCTGATCACCGGCTGGACGCCATCGTTCACAAGGCGGTGGAACATCAGCCAACATTTTTAAAAGACGGTCTAAATCCGCCCTATACAGATCAGAAGGGCGCGCCCACCATCAATACATTTCTGGTTTTCGTTCCCTCCATCGTCGTGCCCGCCGGATTTACGACGGACGATCTGCCGGCCGGGATCACCTTCCTGGGCCGGCCTTATGACGATGCCAGGATGATCGGCTTGGCCCATGCCTATGAGCAGGCCACCCGTCACCGGCGCCCTCCTTCGACTACGCCTTGAGCCGGTTGGTTTGGCGGGGCTTTCAGGTTAGGTTTACCCTCCAAAATTTTCCAGCGGGGCAGGGTTGCATCATGATCGATCTTTATAGCTGGCCGACGCCCAACGGGCAGAAGGTCCATATTATGCTCGAGGAGACCGGCCTGGATTACACGCCCATCGCCGTCGACATCACCCAGGGCGCCCAGTTCGAAAAGGATTTCCTGGCCATCAGCCCCAACAACCGGATCCCGGCGCTGCTTGACCATGATGGGCCGGGGGGCGCGCCCTTTTCGGTCTTTGAGACCGGCGCCATGCTCATCTATCTGGCTGAAAAATCGGGCCAATTCATGCCGACGGATGACCGGCAGTGCTCGGTGGTTTTGCAATGGCTCATGTTCCAGATGGGTGGCGTCGGGCCCATGTTCGGCCAGCAAAGCCATTTCAATAATTATGCCCCGAAGATCGCCGGCGAGGCCGAAATCGCCTATGGCCAACAGCGTTACGATAACGAAGTGGCCCGGCTTTACGCGGTAATCGATAACCGCCTGGTTGAGAGTGAATATCTGGGCGGGCCGGATTATTCCATCGCCGACATGGCCACCTTTCCCTGGGTCCGGGGACATCGGCGCCGGCATATCCAGATCGACGAATTTCCCCATTTCCAGCGCTGGCTCGAAGCCATGAAGGCGCGCCCCGCCGTGCGCCGGGGGATCGATCTGCTGGGCGATCATTCGGGCCGCCTGAACAAGGGGCTGGATGAAAAAGCGATCGATAATCTGTTTGGCCAGACCCAGTTCCAGCGCCGGTAAACCCTGCCATGGCCGGCCCTCTCAGCGGTTTTCGCATCCTCGATCTGAGCGCCGTGATCGCCGGCCCTTACGGCACCATGATCCTGGCCGACCAGGGCGCCGATGTGATCAAGGTGGAACCGCCTGGGCGGGGCGATTTCACCCGTGCCGCCGGCAACTGGAAGGCTGGATATTCGGCTACCTTCCTGAACAACAACCGCAACAAGCGGTCCATTACCATCGATCTCAAAACAAGCGCCGGGGTGGATGTGCTCAAGCGTCTGGCAAAAACATGTGATGCTCTGGTGCAGAATTTCCGCCCGGGCGTGGTGGAACGCATGGGGGTGGGCTTCGAGGATATCCGGGCCGTGGCGCCTAAAATCGTCTATGTCTCGCTCAGCGGTTTTGGCGAGGTCGGTCCCTATGCCCATAAGCCGGTCTATGATCCCATCGTCCAGGCGCTTTCCGGGCTTGCCTCGGTGCAGGGTGGCGCCGACGATCAGCGGCCCCGCCTGGTGCGCACTATCTTACCCGACAAGCTGACCGCGATCACCGCTTCGCAGGCGATCACGGCAGCGCTTCTTTCCCGCGAAAGAACCGGTGAGGGCCAGCATGTCCGGCTTTCCATGCTGGACAGCATCGTTGCGTTTTTATGGTCCTCCGACATGGGCGGGCAGACCTTTGTGGGTGAGACGGTGGCGCCCCAACGGGCGGCCAGTTTCATCGACCTGATTTATGAGACTGAAGATGGCCATATGAGCGTTGCGGTAATGACCGATGCCCAATGGGCCGGCCTGACCCGTGCCCTGGAGCACCCCGATTGGCTTACCGATCCCCGTTTCGCGACGCCGGAGCTGCGTGATCTCAACATCAATGACCGGCTGGCCCTGATCCAGGCCGAATTGACAGGGCGCAAAACCGCCGAATGGGTCCGGCGCTTTGATGCTGAAGGGGTACCCTGTGCGCCGGTTTTGACACGTAACGAAATGATCCACCATCCCCAGATTGAGGCAGCCGGCATAATCCAGGAAAACACGCACCCCGAAGCCGGTCCTTTGCGTCAGGCGCGGGACGCGGCGCGTTTTGAAGGGACGCCGGCCGAATACCGCCGGGGCGCCCCGGGGCTGGGCGAGAATGGGGAGGAGATTTTGCGCGAAGCCGGCCTGCCGGCCGCCGAGATCGAGGAATTGCTGGCCGCCGGTATCGTTGGCGGTTAGGCCGCCAGACTTTCCAGGAAGGAAACCTGGAAAACGGTTTTGGCACCGTCTCCAACGTTCAATTCACCGCCCAGCTTCTGGGCGTAAACAGAGACAAATTTCAGACCCAGCGCGTTTTCCTGTTCAATATCGAAATGAGCCGGAAGCCCGATCCCATCATCCGATACGGCAAGGCAGATGGAGTTTTCATTGGCCCGGTGCAGTGAAATCTCGATGGTGCCCGAACGTCCGTCAGGGAAAGCATGAGAGAGCGAGTTCGAAATCAGCTCACTGACAATCTGGCCGCACGAACCCGCCTGATCGCTTCCCAGGGTGATTTCCTCGATGGCCAGGGCCAGGGAAATATTCTTGCTGCCAGCCGATAATTCCACTGCATAGCCGCTGACCATGGAGGTCAGATAGTCCCGTGCCCCGATATGCGTCAAATCCTTGCTGGCATATAAATGGTCATAGGCCCGGGCCAATACGATAACGCGCTGCCGGCTCTTGGTCAGGGCTTTGACCGATTCCTTGCTTACCTCGGTGCTGGCCTGCAGGTCCAGCAGACTGGCGATGATCTGAAAATTATTTT
>CAZBQG010000013.1:0-17947 GCA_964493945.1 uncultured Rhodospirillaceae bacterium | reverse complement strand
GGATTTCCTAAAGCAGCACCCCTTTTTCGAGGGTCGAAGCGGCAATTTTTTCCTCGGCGTTCTTGCGCTGGGTGATGTCTCTGCGGGTGACCATCGTGCCGCCGTCATCGGTGCCGTATTCGGTGAGTTGGACCCAACTGCCGCCATCCAGCAAATATTCAACGCTCCCTTTTTTCTCCTTGTGCCGGGCGATGCGCCATTGAATCCAGGTTTCGGGGTCTTCCATTGCATCCGGGATGCGTCCCCGCTCCACGGTTTTGCGCAATATGTTTTCGAAGGTTTTGCCGATGACGAACAGGTCGGGGTTTTGGGGGCCAATTCTTTGCCATCCGGTGCTGGTTATGGAAAGCCGGTCATCGGCATCGTAAATATCGACGCCGACGGTCACGTTGCTGATGGCTTCCATGAGACTGCTCTGGGTCCTGCGCAGCTCTTCTTCCACCCTTTTTTGTTCGGAGATCCCAGTCCCCATGATCAAGGTGCCGCCGTTATGGGTACGGTATCTGTTTATCTGCTCCCAGTGGCCGCTTTTCCATTGGCGCTCGAAGGTCTGCAGCGCCTTGTGGCGGCTAAGGCGCAGAGCGATCCAATCTTTCTTCTCATCTTCTATATCGGGATGCAGGCCCATCTCAATACTGGCGCGGAGGATGGTCTCGAAGCTATTACCCGGCACCATCATGTCCTCTAGTTCGGGCATTTCCTCCAGAAACCGGCTGTTGCACATGACGAAGTGGTCCTAGGCATCATAAAGCGTGACCCAGCCCGATATGCTTTCGAAGGCGTCCTGCAGCTTAGCATGAGCATCCTGGGCCTTTGCCTGGGCGATTTTACGCTCCGTGATGTCGGTCTGGGTCGTGCGCAGCTCCACCACCTTGCCTTCCCCATCCCGGATTGGATCCACTGAAATGCTGGTCCATTTGGGTGTTCCGTCGGCGGTACGGATTTCCATTTCCAGGCTGCGGAAGGCCTCTCCCGCTCTCATGCGTTGGAACAGATCGCTCCGTTCCTTCCTTGCCGCGGGCTTATCTGGCAGAAAATCGGTTACGGTTTTTTTGGTGAGGCTCTCCAGATCGGTTTTGAACAATTCCAGCGCGGCCAGGTTGGCGCTGGTAAATCTTTCGGTGCCGGGATCGACCGAATAATAGGGGATCGGCGCGTTTTCATAGAGATCGCGGTATTTGGTTTCCGAATCCGCCAGAGTTTCCTCGATCTCCAGGCGGATTTTTGCCAATTCCGTTTCATCATTGAGGGTGCCCCGGTAACCCTTGAAAGTTCCATCGCCATCGAAGACCGGCTTGCCGTCGACGCGGACATGAGCGACCCGGCCGTTGGGCCGCGTCCGGCGGAAGCGGAAATCGCGGAACGGGCGCCTGGCGGCGATGTCGGCGCGGTGGGCTCGCCAAAATTCAGGATCCGGATTCATGCCGTCAATGTCCCATCGGGCCAGCCCCACGATATCCTCCGCCCTGGGCAGGCCCGATCCGGCAGGTGCCTGGGACACATAGATGATCTGGTGATCTTCATCCGTCTCCCAGAACCGGTCGGCGGCCGAATCTGCGAAATCATGGAACCGCTGCTCGCTTTCCAACAGCAATTCGTTGGCGCGTACCTGCTCGGTGATATCGTGATGCCAGATAATTACCGCTTCCGTACCCTGGTAAATGAAAGGCCGCCAATTATAAAGGCACCACCAGGTGGAGCCATCAGGCCGCAGGCGCTGGGCCTCGGCGCCGGCAATATGGCCGCTTTCCTGATACTCGGCCCAATGTTCCCGAAAGACCTTCTGGTCGACGAAAGTGTCGATGAAATCTCCCTCGAGAAACGTGGCAGGCGTCCCTCCGCCGGACATTTCCATATAGCTGCTGTTGACGAAAAACCGTTTTCTCTCGGTGAGGGAGGCGACCACCACGCCGAAGGGGCTGCTTTCCAGGATGGCTATCAGGCGGGCCTCGCTTTCGCGCAAGGCGGTCTCGGCGAGTTTGCGCTCGGTCATGTCGCGGACATAGCTCTGAATTACCTGCCGGCCGCCAAATTCGATCAGGCGCGAAGTGACCTCGACCGGCATGGTCGATCCGTCCTTGCGAAGTTGCATGCCCTCGAACACGGCTTCGCTGGTTTTTTTCAGGGTCTGGTATATGCCGTCCAGGAATGGCAGTCTGCTGGGAAAGACAATATCGACGGCCTTCATTTGGAGCAACTCATCCCGGCTGTAGCCCAGTCTCTTGGCTGCGTTCTTATTGACATCGAGAAATTGATGGGTTTTGGGATCGGAAACAAAGATCGCATCATTGGCATGTTCGAAAAGGCGGCGGTATTTTTCTTCCGATTCCTCGCGCGCTTCTTCGGCCAGGCGCCTCTCGCCCCGGTCGCGAAGCTCGATCAGTTCCTTGAACTCCTCGAAACAATCATCGACGAATTCATCGAGCAGATCGGTGAAGGACTGGGCCAGATTCACCAGCCGGCGGCGCTGATCGACTAAATCCATCTTGGTCGAAATGACCCCCAGATTTTCCAATTTGCGCAGGCTTCTTTGCACGGTTGAGCGCGAACCGCCGGTCATCAGATGGACATCGGAAATGATCGGCTGGTCTATGTTGAGGTGGAACCTGGCTAGGGCCCAGATTACTTCCCAATTGCCCGACGATAGCCGGGGCGCCCGGTGGTCCGTTCCCCTGTCCGACAGCAGTGCCAATACCTTGCCGCGCAAATCAGGCCGGCGCAGCAATTCATGGCGCAGGATATGGGAAATGACGCCGGCCCGGGTCTCATCGTGGGCGAGCGAAATGCCATCTTCGCCAAGAAATCCGTTTCCCCGCAAAATATAACCCTAAAAGTGTGGTCAATTGGTTTACCAAATTAAAAGCGGACTATGCCATGAAATGAGGATCAATCGAGGGTAAAATGACCATTAATTACTTTTTTGGTGGTTTTGCTAGCTTTATGTGTCCCTTGTAACCTTTTTCTATTTTTTGGTTCCCAAGGCGCCGTGGAAGGGTGCGGTGACCACGAAACTGCCGTCTTCGCGGGATTTGGCCAGCGCGGCCCTCGCCTCCGCGTTTTCGGTGGCATCGAGGGACCCGAATAGCATGCCGATGACCGATTGCTCATAGGCTCCGCCCGCATCGCCGAAAGCCGCGATCTGGGGAATTTTTCGGACCTGTTCCAGTCCGGCCCGGGCGAATCTGCCATAGAGGCTGGCATCGGCGCAGCCCAATGGATCAAGCCCGCCGCCCCCCGGCGCCTCCAGCCTGGCCTTCAATTGGGTGCCAACGGGCAGATTAACCAGGCGTCCCATATCCACGGCGCGGGTGATCACCGCCACCTGGCCACCGGGGCGCGTCACGCGGACCAGTTCCGCCAGCATGCGGTCCGCGTCCAGCTCTTCCATCACGGTGCTGGAAAAGACCCGGTCGAAACTGGCATCGGGGAAGGGCAGTTCGAGGGCGCTGGCTTTTTCGAAGCGGATGATTCCATCCAATCCCTGACGGCGCACCAGGTCTCTCGCTTCGCCGATCAGATAGGCGTTTACATCCACTCCGGTGATCTGGTTTGCGCCTTTGGTGCGCCCGGCCAACCAGCGGTCTATGGCGCCGGAACCGCTTCCCACATCCAACAGGTTCTGGCCGGGCGAAATATTCAGTTCGTCAATGATCCTGCTGACCACGCCCAGATAGCCGGGCGCCGTGGCCCGGCCTTCCAGGAATCCGGCCCCACCCAGATGGGGACCGCCCAGGGTGAGGGTGCAAA
The DNA here is from genome assembly GCA_964493945.1 of uncultured Rhodospirillaceae bacterium. Taxonomy (GTDB): domain Bacteria; phylum Pseudomonadota; class Alphaproteobacteria; order Rhodospirillales; family UBA2165; genus CAZBQG01. The sequence continues at coordinate 14,200 of CAZBQG010000013.1, read as the reverse complement.
AATGGGCGCTCAGCAACGGGGTCAAGGGTTCCCACTGCGACGGCGCCAGCGAAAGCGGGAAAAGCACCAATGGAGGCCCGGCTCCCCGGACCCTGTAGGTTATGCCTTGGGCCTCGCCGGTACCCTCGGCAAGACCGGCGGCAGGTATTGCGGTTTGGGATTTGAGAAAATCCAGCAACGCGGTGCCCACTTCTTCTTCATGGGTTTTGGCCGTGTCGTCCCAGAGTTCCCCGGCGCTACCGGCCAGGGGGTGGAAATGGGCACCTTCCAGCCGGGCCACGGCGCTGGCCAGCTTTTCACAAGCCTTGCCTTGATCGCCACCCAGCACCAAAAGCCTGGAAGCCATGGAACCGGCCAGACCGGCATGAAGGCCAAAGGGACAAAGCAGCGTAAGCGAGGCGAAGAGATCAGTGTCCCGGGTGGCCAATCCTTGCCAATCCGTAACCTGGCGGGCCGCCATATGGGCCCGTTCCAGACCCAATCCGCGAAGCAGCTCAGCCAATCTGTCTTCCAGTGGAAGCGGTTTTTCCTCGGTCATTTCGGCCTTTCACAGGTACCAATGAAATGGCCGCTGCCCAAATGGGGGCGGCGGCCAGTCTCAACCTGGCGCTTATTCCGCCTTGTTAGCGGGCCAGTAGAATATCGACCCGCCGGTTGCCGGCTTCGCGCTTGCCGTCGGTCGTCTGGACCAGCATCCAGGTCTCGCCGTAACCGCGCTGTTTGATGAGGCTTCCGGAGACGCCTGCCTTGGTCAGGGCCTTGGTTACCGCGCTGGCCCGGGCGTTGGAAAGCTTCTGGTTATACCCCTTGGCGCCGGAGCGGTCGGCATGACCGTTGATCACGGCCATTTTGACCTTGGCCGATTTGATGGTGGCTGCCGCCTTGGCGATCACACCCATGGCCTTGCCGTCCAGCTTGGCGCTGTTGAAGCCGAAATTGATCTTGTAGAGAGGCAGTGGCTTGGGCTTGGGCTTCCGGGTCCGGTGGGCGCGGCGCTTTGGTGTTGCCTTCTTGGGTGCGGCTTTTTTCTTGGCTTTTTTCGTCAGCCCGTTATAGGCAATGGTGAAGGCCCTGCGGCAATCGATGATGTCGTCGGACTGGAAGTTTTCTTCCTGTTCCTGCATCCAGCAATCGAAGCCGGCCTGGGCCTGTGCCGCGAGAACCGGGCGCTTGGCGGAGCCGGCGGCCAGCGCCTTAACCAGTTTGGCCCGCGTGGCCGACATTAGTTTTACCTTGTCGCCCGGCAAGGAGCGCGCCGCGATGGCCTGCGGCCCGATCTTCTGGCCCATGGCTGAGCCTTCGGCCCGGTCATTGAAAAAACCCGCATCGCTCCAGTCAAATTCGTCGCCTTCCATCCTGGCCAGACGCACATATTCCTTATGCAGGGCCTTTTGGAATGCGCTGCCCTTTTGATCCATCTTGGCAATCCGGTCAAAATCCAGATTGGCGCCACCTTTTGAGCCGCCGGTGAATTCCTCGACATTCTTCTGCATCGCATCCAGATTGCTGCCCGACGAGCCCAGTTCGTAAGTCACGGTCGGGGAGGATATGAGGATGTCCTTAATATGAATCAATTTGCCGTCGGTCGCCCCAGATCCACCTGGATCGCGATTTCCCCCAATCGAAAAGCGCTTTCCGTTTTGAACCCCTGGGGATTGCCGACCTTGAGCCCGGCCAGCCGCCCCGCGCCCGACGTCAGGGAAATCTCTACCGTTTCCAGCTTGACCTCGGCCTTGGTGATGCGTGGCTCCGCCTCCTCCACCGCCGCCTTGACGATGCCATCGATGGAAGACAGGAACACGATCGCGCCAACGGCGACGATCACCACCACGGCGACGACGACACCGCCACCAATAATCAACGGCTTTTTAAGGGCCACGCCACCCCTCCCGGTTCACAGTTTCATCCAGAATGACTTGGCGCCAAGGATTTATCAAGAGGTGCTGTGTTATTCTTTCGCCCGGCTTGACAATATTTTCTTCCGGGTCCAGGTCTTGGCTCAATTGCCAGGCGCCGGAAACCATCACTTATGGAACAAAATAGATCTGCCGCAGGGGAAGGCGGGGAGGGTCCCGGCCCGAAATTTGCCTTTCTGGGCGGCATCGGACGCGCCTTGTCGTCAAGGAATTTCTTTATCTATTGGGTCGGCAATCTGGTTTCGGTCAACGGCGTATGGGTCAACAAAATAGCCCTTGGCTGGCTCATCTGGAAATTGACCGAACAGGCCATTTGGCTGGGTATCATCGGTTTTGTCTCCCTCATCCCCTTGATGTTCGTAGGGCCCGTGGCCGGCGCCGTGGCCGACCGCATCGGGGCCAGACGGGTTGCCCTCTGGGCGCTGGCGGTCGGCTTTGTGGTTGCCGCGCTGATGGGACTGCTTACGGTGAGCAAGATCATCACGCCATGGTCCCTGGTTGGGCTTGCCGCCCTGCAGGGCATCCTCATGTCGTTTGATTTTCCCGCCCGCCAGACCCTGATCCCCATATTGGTGGACCGGGCCAATCTTTCGGCGGCCATTGCCTTGAATTCCTCAACCTATCAGGTGGGGCTTTTCATCGGCCCGGTGATCGGCGGGCTGGTGATTATCTGGGCCGGCATCGGGGCCGCATTTTTCTTTAACGCATTTGCCTTGTTATGGCTGATGGGTGCTTTGTTTATGATCCGCATGGCGCCCGAGAAACGCCGCGCCATGCGCTCTGTCGATGTGATTCGCGATCTTGTGGCCGGGTTCCGTTATGCCTGGGGATTGCCTTCTCTTCGTCTTTTATTGGTGCTGTCCTTTACCACCGGGTTTTTGATCAGGCCCTATGCCGAATTGCTTCCCGGTTTTGCCGATCAGATATTCGACCGGGGTGCCGATGGTCTGGCCATGCTTAATGCGGCGGCCGGTCTCGGCGCCCTGACCGGAGCCGCCTGGCTGGCGCTCAGGGGCCGCACGGGGGGCTTGGCGAATATTTTGATCACTGCCGGTCTGGTGGCCAGTCTTTTTCTCATTCTTTTCCCCATGAGCGGAAATTTCCCATTGGCGCTCGCCCTGTTGGGTCTGGCAGCCCTGTGCCAGGTTTGCGTCAATATATGCATCAATAGTCTGGTTCAGAATGTGGTCGATAACGCGCTCAGGGGCCGCATCGTCAGCCTCAATTCGTCACTGTCGGGCGGCGGTGCCGCCCTGGGTGCCCTGGCCATGGGTGGGCTGGCCGAAGTTCTGGGCCTGCGCCCGCCGATTGCCGTGATGGCCGGGGTGATGATTTTATTCTTCTTGGTCCTGCGGCCGCTTATCCGACGCCAGATGACCACCTTGGAGGCCGAGCCGCGTCCAAGCCGCAAATGAGAGCCGAATCCGGCTCCAGATGGTGGTTGCTAGGGGCTGACCCAGGCGGCAAAATCTTTTTTTTGAGCGCTACAGTCATGGAGGCCAGATCATGCCCGCGAGACGCGTTTTTTTTCACCCATTCATCATCCTTCTGACCTGGCTTCTTATGGCTCAACTGGCCCCCCGGGAGGCCCACGCCCAGACGGTCAAGGGCCCCCGGCCCCAACAGGTGGAAGACCGCTGGATCCTGCATCCGCCGGGCATCCGGGTGGAAAATTGGGTAACCGGGTTGGAAGCCCCCTGGTCCCTGGCCTTCCTGCCCGACGGCCGCGCCCTGGTTGCCGAACGCAAGGGGCGCATCCGCGTCATTGGCCGTGACGGCAAACTGAAGGCACGGGATATAGGTAAGCTTGAGGCCGCCGTCGATGATGAGGCTGGTCTGATGGGGATCGCGGTTCATCCCCAATTCACCCGCTCGCCTTATGTGTATGTCATGTATACTTGGCGCCGGGGGCAGCGCCGGGGCAATCAGGTCTTCCGCTTCCGCATGGAGCGCGAAAGCATCGTCTGTTCAGAAGTGATTCTGGGCGGCATTCCGGCGGGGGATAATCACAATGGGGGGCGCATCGCTTTTGGGCCCGACGGCATGCTTTATGTGGGCACCGGCGACGTCATGCAACGCGATCTGTCCCAGCGCCTGTCCAGCCGGGCCGGCAAGATTTTGCGGGTCACCCCGGAAGGCAAGGTGCCGCCCGGCAACCCGAACCTGAAATCGCCCGTCTGGTCTTCGGGGCACCGCAACGTGCAGGGGCTCGCCTGGGAGCCGGGGACGAACAACATGTATGCCTCCGAACACGGGCCCTCGGGCGAGGTGGGTTTTGGCGCCTATGACGAGGTCAACCGCATCGTCAAGGGGGGCAATTACGGCTGGCCGCTGATGGTCGGCGCGCCAAAGCGGCGTGGCTTCCGTGATCCGGTGGTCGCCTGGCCGGAATCCGCGACGCCGCCCTCGGGCATGGTTTTTTGGCAGGGCGATCTTTTCGTGGCCACTCTGGGCAGCGAATCCCTCGTCCGCATAACCATGAGAGGCGGGCGCACGGCGCGCATCGAGCGCTGGTTCAATGATGGCGATACTGCCTTTTACGGACGTCTCCGGGATGCGGTCAGGGAGCCGGACGGGGCGCTTTACGTGCTCACCGGCAACCGTGATTTCCGGGGTCGGCCAAGGCGCGGCGATGATAAAATCCTGCGCATCACGGCGACCCGCTAAGCGCTTTGATGCGGGCCTCCACCTGGGCCACCTTTTGCTTCTCGCCCAGCACCCGGTAGGAGCGGGCCAGCATGCGCCAGCCCTCTAAGTCATTGGGCTCCTTTTTCAGCCGCTCGGCCAGCCTTTGAACCATGGCCCTGATTTCCATCATTTGGCTGCCGCTCAGCGCCGGCGGGGTTGTCTTGCTCGGCGGAGGCTTGGGAGCCGTTAGGGTGGGCTTGATGCTGGCCGGATCGATGCCCGATGCCTTGGCCAGGGCCTGGATGCGCCCGCCGACCGTGGCCATCCAGGGCGCACCCGGGGGTGATATATTGATCAGATTGATCCAGACCTGCATGGCTTCGGCATTCTTGCCCCGCTGGGCCAGATCCAGGCCTTGGTAGAACAGGGATTTGGGCTCCAGTTTATTCCAGGCCAGGGCCTTGGCGAAAACGGCACGGGCGGTTTCGGAAAAGGCACCCTTATCGGCCATTACCAGGGTTTCCGCGTAATCGGCGGCGATGGTGGCATTGCCCTGGGCCAGTTCATGGGCGCGCCTGAAGGCTTCTGCCGCCCTGGCGAAATTCCCCCCACTCCAATAAGTCCGGGCCAAAAGCTGCCAACCCGCCCTGTTGCCCGGATCCTTGGCCAGCCGTTCTTCCAGACGGCTCGCCATGGCCGACATTTCGCCCTGTTGCCGGGCCAGGTTTTCGGTCTCCAGGGACCGCCCGGCCAGGGGCAGATCGGGCAGGCCGGGGGTGCCCAACGCGCCGTAAAGCCCGACGGCGCCCAATGGCAGGCAGAGAACGGCCGCCAATCCGGCCCGGCTCATCCACTGGCTGGGTAGGGTGGAAGCAGTTTCGGCTTCGCTGTCCTGCTTGGCGGTTTGCAGCATGCGCCGGCCGATTTCGGCTTCCATGGCGCGGGCTTCTTCGGGCGTGATCAGGCCCCGCTCCACCTCGCCTTTGATTTCGGCAAGCTGGTCACGGAAGACGGCGCCGGCGGGATCAAGGGCAGCTTTCTCCCCGCCGGTCCGCAGCAACAGCCGGGCCAGGCCAATCATGGAGGCCAGGGCAAGAACGGCAATGATGATCCAAAGGATCAAGGTCCGTCCTTTCCATCAAGCAACTCATGCAGGCAGCTTTTCTCTTCCTCGGACAGATCTGTTTGGTTGGCCGATTGAGGGGCGGCGTTGCGGAAATGACGGATCACGGCGATCAGCCCAAGGAGAAGGATCAACACCGGGCCCAGCCACAACACCAGGGTCGATGCTTTGAAGGGGGGGCGCAGCAATACGAAATCTCCGTAACGAGAGACCACGTAATCCACCACCTTTTCGTCGCTGTCCCCAGCCGCCAGGCGGGCGCGCACCAACAGCCTTAGATCGCGGGCCAGTGTGGCGTCGGATTCATCGATGGATTGGTTCTGGCAGACGACGCAGCGGAGACCCTTGCTGATTTCCCGGGCCCGCACCTCCAAGGCCGCGTCCTTCAGAACTTCGCCTGGGTCCACCGCACCGGCCGGAACCGGTGCCAGGGCCAGGAGGACGAACAGTAGGCCGGCCGTTATTCTTTGCGCAATTTCTTGATCTTGGGCCACAATGTTTCTTTCCAATATTCGGTGGTGATCGGACCGATTTTCTTTTCCCGGATAATGCCTTTTTTGTCCACCAGGAAGGTTTCGGGCGCACCGGTTACGCCAAAGGCGATGGCCCCCAGACTTTTCGGATCGTCACCGATCAGGGTATAGGGATCGCCAAACTTCTTTAGCCATTTGGGGCCAGCCTGGCGGTCAACTTCGCGCCAATCGATGCCATGGATGGGGACCAGCTTTTTTTCCCGGATGCCCATCAGGACGGGATGCTCGGCGCGGCAGGGCTCGCACCAGGAGCGGAAAATATTGACCAGCGTCACCTCTCCTTTGAGGTCAGCGCTGCTCAATCCCCGGGCACGCCCTTCGATGGGGGCCAGGGAAAATTCGGGCACCGGCTGTTTGAGCAAGACTGACGGCAGCTCGTTGGGGTTTCTCTGTCCCGCATCGTAAAGCCCTTTTGTGAAGTAGCCGCCAAGGGCGATCAATACTATCAGGGGAAGCAGGAAGGTCAGCCGGTTCATTTCAAGCCTCAACCCGACCTTGACGGGCAGGCGCACCCAACCGGTGGCGCCGGTCGCTGAGGCTGATGCAAGCGCCCAATATCATGATCAGCCCACCGACCCACATCCAGGGCACCAGGGGATTGAAATAAAGCCGGGTGATGAAGCCGCCGCCTTTTTCACTGCCTTGCGGATCTCCGATGACGGCATAGAGATCGCCGGTGAATGTAGAATGGATGGCCGCTTCGGTGGTTGGCTGGTTACGTACTTGATAAGTGCGTTTTTCGGGCGCCAGCTTGATGGGTGCACCTCCTTTCCGGGCCACTTCGAAATGGCCTTGCAGAGCCCGGTAATTGGGCCCCGAAATCTGTTCGGCGCGCTTAAAAGTGAATTGATGCCCGGCCACGTTAACGGTCTCACCCGGATGCATGACCTGAATGCGTTCCACTTTCCAGGCACTTGAAGCGGTCATGCCGGCGATGGCCACGGCCAGGCCGCCATGAGCCAGGGTCATGCCCCAACTGGCGCGCGGCTGATGGGCGAAGCGGCGCATGCTTTGGCCAAAGGGAACGCGGAAAAGCGATGCCCGGCGGGCCAGATCTACCAGGGTGGAAACCATCAGCCAGGCGGCCAGCGCCATGCCCAGCGCCGGCAGGGCCTGATCGCGCGCCGCCCAGACCCAGACGGCGAGGGCAGCGCCAAATGCGGCCATCACCGCAAATTTCAATTGACGCAGCGCACCGGCCCCATCGCCCCGCTTCCAGGCCAGCAGGGGCCCCATCCCCATGGCCAGAACCAGAGGCACCATGAGAGGGACGAAGACGTCGGTGAAATAGGGCGCGCCCACCGAAACCTTGCCGCCGCCCATGGCATCCAGAAGCAGGGGAAAAAGGGTGCCCAAAAGGATCGAGGCGGCAGCCGTGGTCAGCAGAAAATTATTGAGTAAAAGCCCGCCTTCGCGGGACACGGGCCGAAACAGTCCGCCGCCGCCCAGGCTGGGTCCACGCCAGGCAAAAAGGCCGAAGGCGGCGCCCACGGTGACCAGCAACAAGACCAAAATGAAAAGGCCCCGCCCCGGGTCCGAGGCGAAGGCATGGACCGAGGTGAGCACGCCCGAACGTACCAGGAAGGTGCCCAGGAGGCTCAGCGCGAAGGCGATGATGGCCAGAAATACCGTCCAGCTTTTCAGGGCGTCGCGTTTTTCCAACACGATGGCCGAATGAAGAAGCGCCGTGCCCGCCAGCCAGGGCATGAAGCTGGCATTTTCCACCGGGTCCCAAAACCACCAGCCGCCCCAGCCCAGTTCGTAATAGGCCCACCATGACCCAAGCCCGATACCCGCCGTCAGGAAGGCCCAGGCGGCCAGAGTCCAGGGCCGCACCCAGCGCGCCCAGGCGGGATCAAGCCGCCCTTCAATGAGTGCCGCCATGGCAAAGGAGAATGTGGTCGAGAACCCCACATAGCCGAGATACAAAAGAGGTGGATGAAAAGCCAGCCCCGGGTCCTGCAGCAAGGGGTTGAGGCCGCCGCCATCGGCGGGGGGCTGGAGGATGCGCAAGAAAGGATTGGAGGTGAACAGGATAAAGGCCAGGAACCCCACACCGACCAGCCCCTGGATGGCCAGCACCCGGACCTTGAGGATATGGCGGAGATTGCCTCCGAAGAGCGCAATGGCCGATCCATAGAGGGCCAGGATCAGAACCCACAAAAGCATGGAGCCTTCATGATTGGCCCAGACGCCAGACACCTTATAGAGCATGGGTTTGGCGCTATGAGAATTGTTGGCCACGTTGAGCACGGAGAAATCCGACGTCACATAGGCCCAGGTCAGGCTGGCGAATGCGATGGCGATCATGACCAATTGGCCATGGGCAGCGGGTACGGCCAAACCCATCCAGGCATGATTGTTTTTCTCGGCTCCGATCAGAGGCAAGAGCCCCTGAATGATGGCCAGGGCGAAGGCGAGAATAAGCGCGAAATGGCCGGCTTCGGAAATCAACGGGCTAATACCCTTTCTTTTTCTTTGTTCCGTCTTCCCCCGGGCCTCGCCATTGGCCGGATTTGCGCAAGGCATCGGCCACTTCGCGGGGCATATAGGTTTCGTCATGTTTGGCCAGGATTTCGCTGGCGATGAATTTTCCGTCCCGGTAATGGCCTTCGGCCACCACGCCTTGGCTTTCGCGGAACAGATCGGGAAGAATGCCCTTGAAACTGACCGGTACGGAATGGGCCAGATCGGTGATCTTGAAGGTGATGGTCAGCCCGTCGGGTGATTTGGCAACCGTGCCCTTTTCCACCAAACCACCAAGGCGCAGGCGCTGTTCGGCGCGGAAGGTCTTTTCGGTCAAATCGGTCGGTGAATGGAAGAAGACGATATTACCCTCGAAGGCTACCAGAATGAGCGCTACGGCGGCGCCCAAAGCAGCCAGGGAAGCCACCACCAAAGACAGCCGGCGATGTTTGCGTTTCATGGGTTTTGCCCTCGGTCTCCGCCAAGCGCCGCCAATTCCCGCTCGCGCGCCGCCAGACGGCGGCGGCTGTCGATCAAAAGCCCGGCCAGGACCAGGGCCGAGATGCCGAAGGCCGGCCAGATGAACCCGGCATAGCCGCCCATGGAGAGAAAGTTGCCGATCCCTTCCACGGTCTCAAGCCTGCGCCTGGCGCACGCGGAGGGCGCGCAACTTGTTGGCGGCCAGCTCGGCCCGCACACGGATAAAGAGGCACCAGAAATAAAAGGCGGTATAGCCGACGGCCATCAACAGAAGAGGAATCAGCATATCGGCATGGATCGACGGTCCGCCCGCCTTAACCATGCTGGAAGGCTGATGAAGGGTGTTCCACCAATCCACCGACCATTTGATGATTGGCACATTGACCGCGCCGACCAGAGCCAGAATGGCCGCTGCCTTGGCACCCCGGGCCGGCTCGTCGAAGGCGTCCTGCAGTGCCATATAGCCGAGATAAAGGAAAAACAGGATCAGGACCGAGGTCAGGCGCGCATCCCACACCCACCAGGTGCCCCACATGGGTTTGCCCCAAAGGGATCCGGTAAGCAGGGCCAGAAACGTGAATCCGGCCCCCAAAGGCGCCGTCGCCTTGGCCACGATATCGGCCATCATATGGCGCCAGATCAAGGCCACGGCGCTGGCTATGGCCATCACGGAATAGCAGAACATGGCCATCCAGGCGGCCGGCACATGGACATACATGATGCGCACGGTCTGGCCCTGCTGGTAATCGACCGGCGATGAGAACAGCCCGAAATAAAGCCCACCCGCCAAGCACAAAAGTGCGGCGCCGGCGGCCCAGGGCTGCAGGATATCTGCCAGGCGCAAAAAACGGATGGGATTGGCGAAACGATTGAACAAGATTTTTTCTCTCTCAAGCTATGTGTATGATTCTAGTGCGTTGCCGGCTATTTTTCCAGGTCTCTCGCGAGAACGTGTTAATCCACCGCCTGACGGACGGCTGCCGCCGCTGCCCAGGGACATAAAGCCAACGCCCCCAGTAACAGCCCACTGAGGATCAACAGATGGGGCCGGGCGCTCAAATCCGTCAAGACCGCATCCACCGCGCTCACTCCAAAAATCAATGTGGGGATGAACAAAGGTAGCATCAAGAGCGACAATAGCACGCCGCCCCGCCGGGCACCCACCACCAGGGCCGCCCCGATGGCCCCGATCAGGCTCATATTCATTGTGCCAAGCGCCAGGGCCAGCACCAATACTCCCATGCCTTTCCCATCCATGTTCATGAGCAGGGCCAGAAGCGGCGAGACGATCATCAAGGGCAGGCCCGTGCTCAGCCAATGGCCGGCCACCTTGGCCAGCACCAGAATTTCCATTGGCGCAGGGGACAAAGCCAGCAATTCCAAGCCGCCATCTTCGTAATCGGCATGAAACAGCCGTTCCAGGGAAAGCATGGCGGCCAACAGGGCGGCAACCCAGATGACGCCGGCGCTGATGCGGGCTAGCATGGCCGGTTCGGGTCCAACACCCAGGGGAAACAAAATGACCGCCAGGACGAAAAACATGACCACCATAAAACTGTCCGAACCCTGGCGCAGGGCCAGGCGCAATTCGCGGCGGAGCAGAATGCCAAAGCTGCTCATAGAAGCTCCTCGCTCGCCCATTGGAGAGCCGCTTTGGCAAAGGGCACCATATCCAGGATGGGCGCATCCGGGTCCAGCATCTCATGGCTGGCGATGATCACCAGCCCGCCTCCGTTGCGGTGGGTCTGGATGGCCTGATCAAGCGCTCCGATGCCAGCCGCATCCAAGGCGGTTGCCGGCTCATCCAAAAGCCAGACCGCCGCATCACTGGCGCAAAGCCTGCAAAGATTGAGCCGGCGGCGCTGACCGGCGGATAGGAACCGCCCGGGCAAGTCCGCCAGATGATCCAGGGAAAAAATCTTGAGGCTGCGGGTGACGGTCGGGCCCACATCGCCGCCCCCCTTGAGCGCTGCCCAGAAGGTCAGGTTTTCGGCTACCGTCAATGCCCCCTTGATGGTGTCCAGATGCCCCACATAATGGAGCCGGGCGCGGTGGGCTTCGGGTTCCTCATCGATAGTCTGGCCGTTCCAGGAAAGACTTCCGGCCAGGGGCCGGTGCAGACCTGCCAGGATGCGCAGCAGGCTTGATTTACCCGCCCCGTTGGGCCCGCGCAGATATAAAAGCCCGCCTTCTTCCAGATTGAAGTCCAGCCCGGCGAAGACATGGCGCCCACCCCGGAAACAAGACAGATTTTCGCCGCTCAGTCTGTTCATTCAGCCGGCCGATCCCGCATGCCATAATCGGCCCAAACCTAGCCGGTTGGCGGGCATCATTCAAAGATAACCTTTTCCTTCACCGCCCTGCTGGGGGATAAATTGATCCCATGAGTGAACTTCTTGCCGCCACCGGTCTTTTTGTCCTGACCCATGTCCTGCCCGCCCTTGGCCGTCCGCGCCAGGCGCTGATAGAACGTTTTGGCCGGCGGGAATATATGGTCGCCTATTCCATGCTCAGTCTGATCACCTTGACTTGGCTGTTCGTGGCCTTCGCCCGGGCGCCCCATGTTGCCTTGTGGGATCAGACAATTTGGATGCGCTGGGTGCCTCTCACCCTCATGCCCTTATCCTGCATGCTTCTGGTGGGGGGGCTTTCGGTCCATAACCCCTTGTCTCTTACCTTGCGGAGCCAGGGCTTCGATCCGGCCCGGCCCGGCATATTGGCGCTTACCCGCCACCCCATTCCCTGGGCTTTGGCCATCTGGGCAGGCGCCCATATTCCGCCCAATGGGGATGGGGCGGGCGTGATCATGTTTTCCCTGCTTTTGGCCCTGAGCCTTTATGGACCCTTCGCCCTCGACCGCAAGCGGCGCGCATTTTTGGGTGTGGAGGCATGGGAGGCATTGGCGGCGGGGAATGGGTTTTCCCGGCCCAGCCAATGGGCGCTGAGCGTGGTTGGCGGTTTGGTGCTTTATTTCGCCATCCTCTTGGGCCATGAATATGTCATTGGAGTCTCTCCCCTGCCTTGAATGAGGAAAATCCGGATGACAGGCGGCTTGTGGCAACTTTTCTGGGCATCACTCGTCTTCGCCGGCAGTCATGTTCTGCTTTCCGGCGTTGCGCTCCGCCCCTGCCTGATCGCCAAATTGGGAGAAAAGCTCTTCTCCGGGTTTTATGCCCTGATCCAGATCGCGGCTATTGTCTGGATGGTCAGGGCCTTCGCCGCCGCCCCCGAAATCGTCTTGTGGGATGCCCATACGGCAATCAAGCATCTGACCATGAGCTTCATGATCCTGGCCTTTATCATGATCGCGGCCGGGCTTATGGGCCCCAACCCCACCCTGGCAGGCAGGGGCGAAGGGGCGCTGGTTGACGGCCCCCGGGGCATGATCCGGGTGACGCGCCATCCCATGATGTGGGGTATCGGACTTTGGGCTCTGACCCATCTGGCGGCCAGGGGCGATGGGGCGTCGCTCATATTCTTTGGCGCCATGGCCCTATTGGCTTTGGGTGGCAGCGCCCTGATCGATTACCGCAAGGCCGAAGCCCACCCCCAGGCCTGGGCGGAATTTGAGGCGCAAAGCTCCCACATTCCCTTTGCCGCCATCATCGCCGGGCGCACATGGTTCAGTGCGCGGGAAATCGGCTGGGCGCCGGTGTTGGCCGGTATTGTTCTCTATTTGGGTGGGCTCATCGCCCATGAATGGCTGTTTGGCAGCGCGCCCATTTCCTGGGTCTCGGGGCTTTTTGATTAAAGTCTTTGTCCGGGGGCCGCGCCTGCCCGAAAAACCCATCTGCCCCATCAAAATGATCGCATTTAATGGGGAAATGCTCTAGAAGCGGCGCCATGAGCCAACTATCCCATATCCGCAACTTCGCCATCATCGCCCATATCGACCATGGAAAATCCACCCTGGCCGACCGGCTGATCGAGATTTGCGGCGGCCTCACCGGGCGCGAGATGAAAGAGCAAGTGCTCGATTCCATGGATATCGAGCGCGAACGGGGCATTACCATCAAGGCCCAGACCGTCAGGCTTAATTACAAAGCCGACGATGGTGAGACCTATCAGCTCAATCTGATCGACACGCCCGGCCATGTGGATTTCTCCTACGAAGTCAGCCGCTCCCTGACGTCCTGCGAAGGATCGCTGCTGATTGTCGATGCCACCCAGGGCGTCGAGGCCCAGACCCTGGCCAATACTTATCTGGCCCTTGAGGCGGATCATGAAATCGTTCCGGTGATCAACAAGGTCGATCTGCAGGCCGCCGAGCCAGACCGGATCAAGGATCAGATCGAGGAAGTGATCGGCATTGAGGCCCATGACGCCGTGGCCATCTCGGCCAAGACCGGCAAGGGGGTTAAAGAAGTGCTGGAAGCCCTGATCCACCGCCTGCCACCGCCCGATGGAGAGCTGGATGCCGAGCTGAAGGCGCTTTTGGTGGATAGCTGGTATGACCCATATCTGGGTGTCATGATCCTGGTCCGGGTACAGGACGGTGTGCTGAAGAAAGGCATGAAAGTGCGCTTCATGTCCTCAGGCGTCACCCATCAGATCGATCAGGTGGGCATCTTCGAGCCAAAACCCACGCCGGTCGGCGAATTGGGCCCGGGCGAGATTGGCTATATCACCGCATCCATCAAGACCGTGGCCGACACCCAGGTGGGCGACACCATCACCGAAGACAAACGCCCCGCCGCCGAGCCCTTGCCCGGCTTCAAGCCCTCCTTGTCCGTCGTCTTTTCCAGCCTGTTCCCCATCGATACGGCGGATTTTGAGGATTTGCGGGAGGGCCTGGGCAAGCTGCGCCTGAACGATGCCAGCTTTTCTTTCGAGGCTGAGACATCGGCGGCCCTTGGGTTCGGGTTCCGTTGTGGCTTTCTGGGGCTTCTCCATCTGGAAATCGTCCAGGAGCGCCTGGAGCGGGAGTTCGATCTGGACCTGATCACCACGGCGCCCAGCGTGGTTTATAAAATCCATACCTCCAAGGGGGTGGATATCGATCTCCATAATCCGGTGGATATGCCGGAACCCACCGACATCGCCCATATCGCCGA
>CAZBQG010000012.1:0-33505 GCA_964493945.1 uncultured Rhodospirillaceae bacterium | reverse complement strand
GGCGAGGGATAAAAAGACGGGTTTTGAGAACCCAAAATCCTGATCGTTGTCTCTTTGAAGGTGAAATTTACGCCTGCGAAACGGCATTTTTGGCCCGGTTCACTCACCGGCCGGAGAAAAAACCGTTTCGAGCCCCTGAAAAAAGCCCCGTTGTCCCTGTCTTTTCGCCTTGGCAATGATCACCCAGCCCCGGGACGGACGAAGGACCCGGTTTGGCCATGTCAATCGGTTTTGGAGCGCCTTCCATTTCCTCCCAGGGACCCCCTTTAGGCAACCCCGAGCACCGTCCTGCTTTGCGGGGACGGTTGGGCGAATGGCCGGGATCTGAATTTAGTCTGTTGTCTGCAGGTCCAGAAATTTTAAAAAATTCAAATAATAAGAGTGTTATTTCGCAACCTATGATTTTGCGGTCCAGAACTATTGCCGGGCTTAATCTATGATGAGGACGCCGGGGACAAGGTTGAATGGATTTTTTTGCATTGCAATATGATAATATCCTGAGACAGGCGGACCTGTCAAAAGCGACCGGAGAAAAATTGGCCTGCCGGTCCGCTCAGGCAAATCCTGAAATTCCATACAGGTTTTTTATCATTAACTACATTGGTAGTCAGAAAATACCGATTTCGAGACTTTTAACTGTTTGAAATGCCGGATTTTGCCAAATTCTGTCCTCTTGGGCGGATAAAACCGGGAAAAACAGGCCTGGGTCACCGATCAGGAAATTCTTTATCTTTTTTTTTGCCCCTCGGGTATTTTTGCCAAATTAAGCCATAAAATATCAAATAATTTAGATAGTTATAAATATTTCTTGAGAGGATGCCGAACCAGTTTTCATACCTTGAATAAAGCAGAAACAACCCGGATCAGGTTTTTTCGTACCATTATGCCAACAATGGTAGTTGACAAATGGGCGACGCAGGCTATTTTTCAAAAGGTTAACACCTTAAAAAACTGGTTAAGGACTTATGGAACCTCAGATTTTGCCATTTATTGCCTGGGAAGAGAGCAAGAAACTTTTGGATTTTCTAATGATTACAACAGGTTAATGAAATGGTAGCAGCCAAGACCCGGAAAGATTCATATACAATCCCCTGTTCCAGCGCTTTTTGCGCCGTCCTGGAGGGGTTGGCGGAGCGCCGCAAGGTCAATGTGGCCGATATCGCACGCTCGGTTTTGCTCGTCGTACCCCGGGAGGTTATTCGTTCCGCCACCGATCCGGGCGGGCCGGAGCCCGGAGACCGGGAGGAGGCAGTAATCAAGTCCGGCCCCTCCAAGGGACGGCCCTGGCGGCGCAAGCCCAGGCTGCAGGTGCGTCTCGCGTCCGGATACGACATTTCCTTCGTGCGCCGGGCACTCAACCTGGCTTTGAGTCTGGATCAGGGTGATATTTCATTTCGCCTGGAAAATGGTGAGGCGGATGAGCCACCGGCGGCGGAGGCCCAGGCGGCCCCGGAGTTGGAGGAATTGGAGCGCCTCAGGACTATCGTCGCGGCGCTCAGTTTCGAGCCCCTGGGAGGGGGGGTAAAGACCCAAGCGGAAGCCCTCCATGTGCTCGGTTTCCCGCCGGCCGGCAAACCGGGCCGAAAATCGGTCCAGGCGCGCTTTCGCATGCTGGCAACCATCCATCATCCGGACAGTGGGTTCGGAAATCACCGGCGCATGAGCCAATTGAACGAGGCCATGGATGTTTTACGGGGATAAAGGGGCTGAAAATCTGTCCGGTATCGAAATGATATGCCGGTCAGAGTCTAAATCGGGCCATCCAGGACCATACCTTTAAAGGGGCGCAGAGGGTCGGCCAGGCGGCCCGCAAAGCCCGTCGGCAAAAACCCATCCTCGTCCAGTTCCAGATTCTGAAAAATTCCGTCCCTGAGACAGGCCGGCGCCAGGTTGGGCCCTTTGAGGCAAATTTCCAGGCGCTCTCCGGCGGCCATCAGCTTGACCTGGCTGGCGGGCAGGGGAAGGCCGATATTTCCTTCTTCCTCCTGATCTTCACTCAGCCAAAAGCCGCCCCCCAGACTTTCACCCGGACCCCAGAAGCTGGCCAGATTGACCCGCCTGCCGAATTCCGACAGGCAGGCCTCGTCCAGGCGCTGCTTGAGCTGAGGTTTCAAGGGCGGCCCAACGCAAACCATCAGATCAAGATTCTTGAGCATGACGCGGCGCAACCCCTCGTCGGTCTCCAGCGGCTCAACCATTGCTTCCAGCCCCAGGGCACTGTCCACATAAATGCTGGGCGGAATTTCCGAAAGCATTTCCATGAGCCCACCCCGCCCGCCTTCGGCCACATATAAGGTTCCCCCCGTCACCAGCGCCAGATCAAGTCCGAAACAGCACCCCCCGCCGGTGTGCCAATTGAGGGCATTGACGATGAGGGGAGGCTTGGCCGCTAAAAATGGCCAAAGCTGGCCCAGCCCGCCGTCTTCCAGGCGCTTCACATCGACGGCCGGACGCCTGAGGGCCAATTTATTGGCTGTGGAGTCAAACATTTTTTTCCCGCCTTAAGATGGGCGCAGCTTATACCAAGCCGGGAAAAGAAAAAACCCGGAGGCGGAACCTCCGGGTTTTTGTTTGGTCACCTGACCTGAAAGCTATTCCCTGGAGCCGAAAAGATGCATCAGGAAAATGAACATGCCGACGAAACTGCCATAGAGCAGAAAAGCACCGAAAATAGCTTTGCGTGTGGCCACATCGGCGTGGTCCATCTCGTGGTAGCCGTCCCGGATGGCCTGGGTTTCATAGGCGGTCAAACCGGCGAACATCAGCACGGCGAGAATGGAAACAATGAAGTCCAGACCGCTCGACTGAAGGAAAAAATTCACCACGATGGCGATGAGGATGCCGAAACTCGCCATGTTCAGGAAGCGCCCCATGGGTGCCAGGTCTTTTTTTGTGGTGTAGCCGTAAAGGCTGGTCGCCGCAAAAGCGGCGGCGGTTATGAAAAAGACGCGGGCGATGCTGGCGCCGGTGTAAATCATGAAATAAGGCGCGATCAGAGCCCCCCAGAGGCCAGCATAGGTCCAAAAACAGGCATGGGCCGCGGTCGTCGAACCGGTCATCATGATGCGCGGCGCGAACCAGCCGATGCCCAGCACGCCGGCAAACAGAACCCAAATCAAGGGGCCGTTGACGATTGCCGCCATCAAGGATTGGTCCGACGCAATCACCAGCGACACGATGCCGGTGAAGGCAACGCCTGATGCCATGTAATTGAATACCCGCAGCATATATTTGCGCAGGCCAACATCTATGTCCGCGGTTTCCGCCTGGGCGCGGGTCATGCGCTGGGCGCGGGTCTCGAAATCGTTTGATCCTAAGGCCATGTCAACCTCGTTTGTTTGTGAAAGTTCTAAATTCCTTACAGCTAATATGGCAGATAATGGAACGAGTTCAAGTAAAAGCACCGTGTTCGGGGGGTCCCTATTCGTTGAGCAGCAAAGGTGCGGCCTTCTGGCCAAGGGCGCGCCAGGTGCCGGCGAAACCCACCAATAGGGTGATCAGAATGCAAATCAGCATGGTCCAGGCCACGGTCACCGGCTCGAACAGCCAATGGCCGTCCATCAGCACGACCACCACGGCCCAGGCCGTGAGGGTGCCGATGAAAGCCGCAATCAAGCCGGCGGCCAGCCCCAACACGCCGTATTCGATGAGAAAGGCAGCCAATAATGTGCGCCGCCGGGCGCCCAACACCTTGAGCACCACGGCGTCATAGACCCGGCGGCGGCGCGCGGCCGCAACGGCACCCGCCAGCACCAGGGCGCCGGCCAGAATGGTGAGGCCGCCGGTAGAGCGCACCGCCGTGCCGATGCCGGATAATATTTTGGCCGCCGCCGCCAGGACTTCACGCACCCGGATCACCGAAATATTGCCGTAGGCGTCGTTCACCCGGCGCTCGATCACATCTTCCGATGCGGCTTCGGCGCGGAGTGAGGCAATATGGGTCTGGGGGGCGCCTTCCAGGGTGCCGGGGGCAAAAATGATGGCGAAATCGAAGCGCAGCGAGCGCCAATCGATTTCCCGGAGATTGGCGATTTCCGCTTCCACTTCCCTGCCCAATATGTTCAGCGACAAAGTATCACCCAGCCCCAGGCCGAAGCCCCTGGCGATATTGGCATCCAGGGAAATGAGCGGCGGCCCGGTGTAATCCGCCGGCCACCACCGCCCGGCGGTGATGCGCGCCCCTTCCAGGGGTTTGGGCAAATAGGTCAAGGCCCGGTCACCCCTGACCGCCCAGGCCACATCCGGATCGATCTCTGCTTCATCCACCGGCACGCCGCCGATTTTGACGATGCGTCCCCTGAGCGATGCGACCCTGCGCAACTCTCCCGTATGGGGGATATTCCGGATGATGCCGTCGAAGCCGGCCACTTGATGGGGCTGGATATCCAGAAAAAAGAAGGCGGGCGCGTTCTTGGGCAAGCGTTCGGAAATCTGGCGGCTCAGATTATTCTCGATCAGGGCGACGGCGATGAGCACGGCCAGCCCCAGCCCCAGGGAGACGGTGATGGAGCTAGTTTGGGCCCCCGGGCGGTGGAGATTGGCGAGCGCCAGGCACAGCACGGTCAGGCGTCCCGCCCACACCCGCCAGCTGATCCAGGCCAGACCCCGGGCTACAAAACTAAGGGCCAGGAGCGCGGTAACCGAGCAGCCCACGAACCACAGGGCAAAACCCTTATGGCTGGCGGTTGCCACGGTCAGGACGGCCAGGCCCAGCCCGCCGGATGCGACCAGAAAACCGATCCACTTTGTGGGTAAAATAGCGCCGGGCTGGACCCGGTCCCGGAATAGGGCGGCGGCGGGGACCCGGGCGCCCCGGCCCAGGGGCCACAGGGAAAATGTAAAGGCGGTAAGCGCGCCGAAGGCAGCCGGCAACACCAGGGGAAGGGGGAAGAACCCCACTTCCGGATCGACGGGCAGGCGCCCGGCCAGGGCCCAGGCCGCCGCCGCCGGCGCCAGGGCCGAAAACAAAAGCCCCGCCCCGATGCCAAGGCCGGCCAAGGCAGCGATCTGCAGGAAATAGATGCGCATCACCAGCCCGCCGCTGGACCCCAGGCATTTAAGCGTGGCGATGGTGCGGGTTTTGCTATCCAGATAATTGGACACCGCATTGCCCACACCGATGCCGCCTACCAGCAAAGTGGCGAGACCGACAAAGGTCAGGAACAAACCCATGCGGGTGATGAAACGCTGCAGGCCGGGGGCCGCCTTCCCCAGGCCCCGGATGCGCCATCCCGCCTTGGGGAAGCGCTCTTTAAGATATTCGACCCATTCATCGGCTTGGGTGTCAGGCCCCAGCGCCAAGCGGTAGAGGTAGCGGATCTGGCTGCCCGGCTGGATCAGCCCGGTGGGCGCCAGGGCGGATTTGGCGATCATCAAGCGGGGACCAAAACTAAAGGGTCCGGCGATGCGGTCGGGTTCCTTGGCGATGATACCGGTGATGCGAAAACGCGCCTCACCCACCTTGACCAGGGCGTCCGGTTTGATGCCCAGCTTGTTCATCAGATTGCGCTCGACCACCGCGCCGGGGACGCCATCCTTTTTTGACAGGGCACTCGCCAGACTGGCACCACCCTCGATGCTCATGGCCCCGGCCAGGGGATAGGCGCCATCCACCGCCTTCAGCTCGATCAGGGTGCGGGCGCCACTTGTTTTGCCGGCCACCCTGGCCATGGCCCGCATTTCGATGCTCTCGCTGAGGCCGGCTGTGGCCTGGGTAAAATAAGTCCGGTGCGCCTCGTTGATGGGCCGGTGCATCAGGCGGAGTGCAACATCGCCCCCCAACAAGGCGCGGGCGTCCCGGGCCAGGCCCCGGCTGACCGCCTCGCCCAGACCGCCGACAACGCCGATGGCCCCCACACCCAGGGCGAGACAAGCGACGAACAGGCGAAAGCCCCGCAATCCGCCCCTGAGCTCGCGCCTGGCCAGGCGGGGCGCCAGACCCAAACTTCCGTTCACGGCGAAGATCCCCCGTTGCGGATGCGGCCATCTTCCAATGTAACGATGCGGTCACAGCGGGCGGCCAATTTTTCATCATGGCTGATGAGCACCAGGGTGGTTGCCCGCCGCTCATGGAGATCGAACAACAAATCCATCACGGCGGCCCCGGTGGCACCGTCCAGATTGCCTGTCGGCTCGTCGGCCAAAAGGATGGCGGGCTCGCCGACAAAGGCGCGGGCCAGGGCGATGCGCTGTTGTTCGCCGCCCGAAAGCTGGCCAGGATAATGTTCCAGCCGGTGGCCCAGCCCGACGGCGTCAAGCTGCGCCTCCGCCCGGGCGAAGGCATCTGTAGCACCGGCGAATTCAAGGGGTACGGCGGTGTTTTCCAAGGCCGTCATGGTCGGGATCAGATGGAAATCCTGAAAGACGATGCCCACATTGGCGCGCCGGAAGAGCGCCAGCCCGTCTTCGTCCAAGCCGCTACTAGCCGCTTCCAGCCCGGCGATGACCATCAGCATGGAGGATTTGCCGCCGCCCGATGGACCCACCACCCCCAGCGCCTCGCCGGCGGGAACATGCAAATCAATACCCCGAAGAATATTGACCTCGCCTGCCTGGCTTGCCAGCCTGAGATGGACGCCGCTCAACTCTATGGCATATTTAGACTCTGTTTCAGGGCTCATTCGGGACCGCGATCATGGCTATATTTATAACTCCGGTGGGAACCGCTACTTTACATAGGTTCGGGCGGGCCGGCCGCACAAGGAATAAGTGGGCTATTTTCTCTCTGCTCGCGGTGTTTTTACTGATGGGCATGGAGGACGCGCGGGCTCAGAAGCCCATTCGTCTGCTCCTTTTGGGCGACAGTCTGACCGCCGGGTACGGCCTGCCCCGCAAACATGCCTTCCCCACCCGGCTGGGCCAGGCGCTTAAGGGTGTGACAATTGTCAACGGGGGCGTCTCGGGCGACACCACGTCTGGCGGGCTCAGCCGGCTGGCCTGGCTCCTGGCCGAAAAGCCGGATGGGGTGATGATCGAGCTTGGCGCCAATGACGAGCTGCGGGGGATTGATCCCAAACTGACCCGGGCCAATCTGGATAACACGTTGAAAATTTTGCAAAAGGCCGGAACCCCTGTGTTGATCGCCGGCATGAAGGCGCCGCCCAATCTGGGGCGGGAATATGGCCAAGCCTTCAACCGCATCTTTCCCGATCTGGCCGCCAAATATGATGCCCTCTATTACCCCTTCTTTCTGGAAGGCGTCGCCGCCCGGCCCACCCTCAATCAGCCCGACGGCATCCACCCCAATGCGAAGGGCGTCGACATCATCGTCAAGGCGATCCTGCCCTCGGTGCGCAAACTCATTGAACGGGCGGCAAAATGATCCGTCTGTTCGCTGGGCTGGCACTGCCGGACGGGGCCACCGCCGCCCTGGAAAATATGCAAAGCGGCCTGCCCGATGCCCGCTGGATCGATTCCGCCAATATGCATCTGACGCTGCGCTTTATTGGCGAGGTGGCGGAAGACGAGGCGGACGGCATTTATCTGGCGCTGAGCTCGGTCATCTCGCCCGGCTTCGAATTGACGCTTGCCGGTATGGATTGCTTTCATTCCAGGGACCGGGTCCGGGCCGTCTGGTGCGCCGGGCAGGCGGGGCCGGAACTGGACGGGCTCAGGTCGCGGATCGAATCGGCTTTGGTGCGCACCGGCCTGGAGCCGGAGGGCCGGAAATTCAAACCCCATGTGACCCTGGCCCGGCTCCGCAAAACCCCCATCGCCAAAGTGAGCCCCTTTCTGGAACTGAACGGAGGCTTTCGCACGGCCCCCTTCCAGGTGGACAGTTTCCAGCTTTTCCAAAGCCATCTGAGCCACAGCGGCGCGCGCTATGAAGTAATTGCCGATTATCCCTTAGCAGTCGAACCGGGTTAGGACACTCTCGACTGATTCGGCGTAGGAGCCGCCGAACAGGCGGGCATGGACCAGCAGGGGATAGAGGTTATAGATGTCCCGCCGCTCTTCGAAAAAACCCTCCCGGATAGGCATGAGTTCACCATAGCGCTCGAAAAATGCTTCGCCGAAGGTGGAAAATAATGTGGAGAAAGCCAGCTCGATTTCCGCGTCCGCATAATAGATGGCCGGATCCACGAAGCCACTGATGCGCCCCGCCCGGCACAACACATTGCCACCCCACATATCGCCATGGATCAGGGCCGCAGGCCCGGTGGGCGCCAACCAACGGTCCAGCTTTGAAGCAAAACTTTCCAGCCGGGTCATGATGCTATTGGACAAGCGCCCGGCATCAAAGGCGGCCCGGCCCATGTAAACAAGCCGCTGGTCTCTGAAGAAACTGATCCAGTTGGAGTTCCACTCATTGGGCTGGATCAGTCCGCCAATAAGTGTGTCGCGCTCGAAGCCGAAGCGCTCAGCCGTAATCCCATGAAGGGCGACCAAACATTCCGCCGCGTGGCTTTCCGCGCCGGGGCTTAGTGCATCGCCTGAGGGGATGTAGTCCATCAAAAGCAATTCGTCCGAAGCGTGAATTACGCCGGGCACCAGCAGGTCCGAGTTCTGGGCCAGATAGGTGAGCATGAAGCCTTCCAGCTCCAGCCCGGATTCCACGCCACCAATCTTGGCCACCAGATCGCGGCCATCAGACAGTCCCACCCGGTAGACCTCTCCGATGCAGCCGCCGGACAGAGGGTTCAGGCTGACCGGCGGAGAACCGGCGGCGGCTTCGATAAGCTGCTTGATCTTAGAAATGGGCCGCCTGGATGTGATCGATCAGGCCCCGCACACCGGCCTCGGCCAGGTCGATCACATAATCGAAGCCGCCAGCACCTCCGTAATAGGGATCGGGCACGTCTCTGGTGCCCGCCTCGGGGGCGAAGTCCAGAAAGCGCTTCACCTTGTGTTCGGCGCCCTCGGGGCAAAGCTGGGCCAGGCTGTGATGGTTGCTCTCATCCATGGCCAGCAGGTAATCAAATTCCTGGAAATCCTCGGCCATCACCTGGCGCGATTCCATGCCCGCCAGATCATAGCCCCGCCGGGCGGCGGCCTCGGCGGTCCTGGGGTCCGGCCCCTCGCCTGCATGGAAGCCATGGGTGCCCGCCGATTGGGCCTCCATGCGGCCTTCCAGTCCGGCTTCCTGGGCAAGTTTGCGGAACACCCCCTCGGCGGTGGGCGAACGGCAGATATTGCCGGAACAGACAAAAAGAACCTTGACCATCTCCCCTCCCTTGATGTCCATGGAGCATGCACAAAAATCCGCAAAAAAACATCCCTTACCTGACCAGCGCCAGAATTTCCCAGGAGGGATGGTGAACGCCAAGGGGCTGGAAGCGCTTTTGGCCCGCATCCGCGCCTGCCGCGAATGCGATCTTCCTCTGGGTCCCCGGCCCGTGCTCAGGGCGGAAACCAGCGCCCGCCTGACGATCGTCGGCCAGGCGCCGGGTACGCGGGTGCATGAAACGGGCATTCCCTGGAATGATGCCTCGGGGGACCGCTTGCGGGACTGGCTGGGGCTGGACAAAGAAGAATTTTACGATGGTTCGCGCATCGCCATTCTGCCCATGGGATTTTGCTATCCGGGCCGCCTGCCCCGGGGCGGCGATGCCCCGCCCAGGCCCGAATGCGCCGCCTGGCATGGGGAGCTTCAGGGCATGCTGCCCAATATCGGGCTTACCCTGCTGGTTGGCTCCTATGCCCAGGCCTATTATCTGGGCCGGGCCAGGGAAAAGACCATGGCCGGCACGGTGGCCAAATGGCGTGGTTTCCTGCCCATCTATCTGCCCATGCCCCATCCCAGTTGGCGGACCATCGCCTGGGTACGCAAAAACCCATGGTTCGAGACTGATCTTGTGCCAGTGCTGAAAGAGCGGGTGCGGGCGGTCCTGGCCTGATCCCCCCGCTCAGCTTTCCTCAATACGCTGCATATCGGCGTCGCTCAGCCCGAAATGGTGGCCGATTTCGTGGATCAGCACGTTGCGCACGATGGCCTTCAGATCCTCGCCGGTTTCGCACCAGCAATCCAACAAGGGCCGGCGATAGAGGAAAATACGGTCCAGATCAGGCGGCGTGTCGCCCACGCTGCGTTGGTTCATGGGCAGGCCCGAATAAAGGCCCAACAGATCGAAAGGGGTTTCCAGTTCCATATCCCGCATGGTCTGTGGGCCCGGAAAATCCTGCACATGGAAGGTGACATTGCGCACCAGGTGGGTAATTTTTTCAGGCAGGGCGGCGAAGGCGCGGGTAGCGATGGCTTCGATGTCGGAGAGGTCCGGGGCCTGGCTGAAATCTTGTGTCATGCTCTGTCTGCTCAACTCATATCGCCGGTAATTGGCGGCGGTGCCGGTGCCGCGCTTGCCTCGCGTTTGGCGGCCATGGATTCGCGCCTGGCAATATAGACGACAGAGAGGAAAATCACCCCCCCGCCGATCCAGGTCCAGATATCGGGCACCTGGCCAAAGAGGGCGAAGGCGAAGATGGCGGTGAAAACCAGGCGTGAAAAATCATAGGGAATGACCGCCGACATATCAGCCGCCGCATAGGCCCTGGTATAGGCCAGATGGCCCAGCGCCGCCGTCACACCCACCGCAATCAGCCAGATGAGCCCGGTTGTGGCCGGCCATTTCCAGACAAAAAGGGCAAAGACAAAAGAAAAAGGCGTGGTCAGCGCGTTCAGATAAAAGACGATGGTGTCTGGCTCATCGGTGCGCACCAGCACCTTGGTCAGCAGGGCCGAAGTGGCGACCAGAACGGCGCCACCCAGGACCAGCATGGCGGGCCCGCTGATGACGCCGGCGCCCGGGCGCAAAACAATTAAAGTGCCGGCAAAGCCCACCAGGATGGCCGTCCAGCGGCGCAGGCGCACCACTTCGCCCAAAAACAATGCGGCGCCAACAGCGGCAAACAGTGGTGCGGTGAAACCCAGCGCCGTGGCTTCGGCCAGGGGCATCAGGGACATGGCGGTGAACCACAGGAACATGGAACCCAGGCCGACGGCGGCGCGCGACCCATGCAGGCCCATATGGCGGGTGCGCAAGCGGTGAAACCCCCGGCGCCAGAACCAGGGCAGCAAAAAAACAAAGCCCACGAAATTCCGGAAAAAAACGATCTCGAAAGGGTGAACCTCGGCCGATGCGGCCCGGATGGAGACCGCCAAGCCGCCAAAAAACACGCCGGCCAGCAACATCCACAGCCCGCCCCGCACTGTGGGCGGTAATTTGCCTAATCCATCACTGATGGGCTAGAGCCCCTTATCTATAGTCCTTGGGCCACTTCGAACTGGGCTTCGCTGCGTTCGCGCACTTCGTCCACCGTGACTTCGGGCGCCAATTCGATCAGTTTCGACTTGCCCGCCTTGCGGTCGATCTCGATCACGCCGAGATCGCTGATCAGCAAATCCACCACCCCGGCACCGGTCAGGGGCAGATTGCATTCCTTGAGGAATTTGGCGCCGCCGTCCCTGGCATTGTGGTCCATCACCACCACCACCTGCCGGACGCCGGCGACCAGATCCATGGCGCCGCCCATGCCCTTGACCAGCCTGCCCGGGATCATCCAATTGGCCAGATCGCCGTTCTCGGCCACCTGCATGGCGCCCAGAATGGCGATATCGATATGGCCGCCCCGGATCATGCCGAAGCTGGTGGCGCTGTCGAAATAGGAGCTCTGGGGCAGTTCCGTGATAGTCTGCTTGCCGGCATTGATCAGGTCATGATCCTCATCGCCCCCATAGGGAAAGGGGCCCAGCCCCAGCATGCCGTTCTCGCTTTGCAGCGACACATCCACGCCGTCGGGAATGAAATTGGAAACCAGCGTCGGAATGCCGATGCCCAGATTGACGTAATAACCGTCGTGCAGTTCCTGGGCGGCGCGGGCGGCCATATCATCTCGGGTCCATGCCATGATTGCTTTTCCTTCTTTTACGGGCGCGGGCGCGTGGTGCGCTGCTCGATCTGGTTTTCGTATTTGGCGCCGGCGATGATGCGCTGGACGAAGATGCCCGGCGTGTGGATGCCGTCGGGATCAAGTTCACCGGGCTCGACCAGATGCTCGACCTCGGCCACGGTAGTGGCCCCGGCGGTGGCCATCATGGAATTGAAATTGCGCGCCGTCTTGCGGAAGACCAGATTGCCTTCGGTGTCACCCTTCCACGCCTTGACGATGGCCAGATCGGCGAGAAGTGCCGTTTCCATGAGATAATTTTCGTCATTGAAAACCCGGGTCTCCTTGCCCTCGCCGATCATGGTTCCGTAACCGGTCTTGGTATAGAAGGCTGGGATTCCGGCGCCGCCGGCGCGGATGCGCTCGGCCAGGGTGCCTTGGGGATTGAATTCCACCTCCAGATCCCCGTCCAGATATTGTTTCTCGAACAATTTGTTTTCGCCCACATATGAAGCAACCATTCTCCGGGTCTGCTTGGTTTCCAAAAGCAGGCCAAGCCCGGCGCCGTCGATGCCGGCATTGTTGGAGATCACGGTCAGGCCACCGATGCCGGATTGCTTGACCGCGGCGATCAGATTTTCCGGAATGCCGCAAAGACCGAAACCGCCGGCCATGATGGTCATTTCGTCGGACAACAGGCCATCCAGCGCGGCCCCCGCATCTGGGTAGACTTTTTCCATTTGTTTCCAGGCTCCTTAATCGGCGGTTGGTCAAGTAATGCTACAATGCGCCCGCTATTCTGTCGATTCCTCATCCATCAAACCCACCATATAAGGCCTGTCAAACCCGCAACGGGGCGGCTACAATCCAGCCTTCCCCGCCCGCAAAGGATTCCGCGTGCCGCTCAAAGCCATCATCACCCTCGTCTGCGCCGGCCTGATCATTTTCCTGTCCATGGGAACACGGCAAAGCATGGGGCTGTTTTTGGCCCCCATGAGCTCAGATCTGGGCTTCGGGCGCGAAGTGTTCGCCCTGGCCCTGGCCATCCAAAACCTCATGTCCGGCCTGATGCAGCCCATAACCGGCGCCATCGCCGATAAATTTGGCGCCAAGCGCGTTGCCTTCATCGGCGGCACGCTTTACGTTATCGGGCTGCTGATCACCGCCTTCGCCGATAGCGCGCTGGATTTGTATGCGGGCACCGGGTTCATCATCGGCCTGGCCGGGACCGGAACCACC
This sequence comes from uncultured Rhodospirillaceae bacterium, assembly GCA_964493945.1. Classification (GTDB taxonomy): domain Bacteria; phylum Pseudomonadota; class Alphaproteobacteria; order Rhodospirillales; family UBA2165; genus CAZBQG01. The sequence goes on along the minus strand of CAZBQG010000012.1, from coordinate 20,443 downwards.
TTCGCCGTGGTGCTGGGGGCCATCGGGCGGCTGGTGCCGAAGGAAAAACGCAGCCTGGCGCTGGGCATGGGAAGCGCCGCTGCCTCCATGGGCCAGTTGGTCATCGCGCCCATCAGCCAGGGCTTGATCAGCGATTTCGGCTGGTCCATGTCCCTGGTCATCCTGGCCGTCATGGTCGGTGCCATCGTGCCCCTGGCCGCGGCGCTTACGGGCAAGCCCGACGAGACCAGCTTTCCCGATGAGGTGGAGCAGACCCTCAAACAGGCTTTGTGCGAAGCGGGCGCCCATTCGGGATACCGGCTGCTGACCGTCGCCTATTTCGTCTGCGGCTTTCAGATCGCCTTCATCGCGGTTCATTTCCCGGCCTTCCTCAACGACCAGGGGCTGCCGCCGGGTCTGGCGGGAACGGCCATCGGGCTGATCGGGCTGTTTAATATTTTCGGCACCATCGGTTTCGGCTGGCTGGGCGGGCGTTATTCGAAAAAGCTTTTGTTGTCGGGCATCTATTTTGCCCGCTCCGTCACCTTCATCATTTTTCTGCGGGCTCCGATCACCGAGACCTCGGTGCTTATTTTCGCCAGCGTCATCGGTATTTTGTGGCTGAGCACCGTGCCCCTGACCGGCGGGCTGATCGCCCAGGTGTTCGGCGTGCGCTATATGGCGACCTTGTTCGGCATTACCTTTCTCAGCCACCAGATTGGCAGCTTCATGGGGGCCTGGCTGGGCGGCTTTTTATTCGACAGCACCGGGTCTTATGATCTGATGTGGACATTCATCATCGCCACCGGCCTAATCGCCACGATCATGCATCTGCCTATCCGCGACAAGCCGATCCAGCGCGCCGCCCCGACGGAAGCTAAAAAATAGATCAAGGTTTGACGTGCAGCGATAGCCATTCGCGGGCCAGCTTTTCAGCTTTTTCGCGTTCCGCCGGTTTCAGCGCCTTGGCCACATATTCGCGGATGGCGCCCGGTACCTTCTGGCCCTTGGCGGCAGCTATTTCCAGCCACATGAGGGCCCGGCCGGGATCGCGCTTAACCCCCCGGCCCCGCACATAAAGAATAGCCAGTGCCAATTGGGCCGGACCCAGCTCCCCATGGGCCGCCTTTTGGTACCATTTGGCGGCGCCGGCCAAATCCCGCGCAATACCCTGGCCCCGCTCCATCATGATGGCCAGATTATACTGGGCCCGGACCAGACTCTGGCGGGCGGCGGCCTCAAACCACTTGGCGGCGGCGGCGGGATTGCGCTTGACGCCCCGCCCATGCATATAAATCTGGCCCAAAGCCAATTGGGCGCCCCCATGGCCGGCCTCGGCGGCCACTTCGTACCAAATGGCTGCAGCCTTGACATCCACGGGCCGGCCCAGCCCTTCTTCCAGGGCGCGGGCCAGAAGATATTGGGCGTCCGCATTGCCTTCCCTGGCGGCCTTTTCATACCAGGCCAGTGCCTGGCCATAATTTTCGGGAACCGGGGTCTGGGCCATACCTGCCACTGCCTGGGACATAACCCACAGGGCGCAAATCACGGCAATATGGCGCGAACCCGACATGGGGTGAGTTTAGCCACTGGGGAAAAGTTGCGCCAGAAGGGAGTTTTCAAAGCCCCGGTAACCGGCGTGTCATGCAAAGTGAGCGCCGGTTATCAGGTTTTGGCCTGGCCGGGGAAGGGTCTTCAGCCAGCGGGTTTTGAGGCTTTCACGGGCTTTGATTCGCCCGCCGCCCGGGGCACGGGTTCGGTATCCTTGACCCATTTGCTGATGGGCGGGGGCGCCTTCAGTTTGGGTTCTTCCGTCTCCTGCCTTTCGTGGCGGCTGGGATGGGGCCCGAAATAATTGACCAGACGTTTTTCATCTGTGTGATCCGGGGTGCGGTAACATTCGACAGCGGCCAGGGATTGATAGCAATAAATGGGTTCGCGGTCATGCACGGCTTCCTCATAGGAATCCACATAGCTGCATCCGCTGAGTACCGCCGCGGTGGCTAAAATCACGCCTTTGCGCATTACCGTCTCCTGATCCCGGCGCCACGGCCAACAGGTCCGGCGGTCCGATTTTTCTGTCTTCGGGACGGAGTATGGCGTTAAGTTTTTAATATTTACTAAATGGCGGGATCATTTATTGACGTCAATCACCACCCGGCCCTTGACGGCACCTTTAAGGATATCACCGGCAAGGCCGGGCAGGGCGGCCAGGGGGGCTTCTTCGGTCAGCCCGTCCAACTGGTCCATGGGCAATTCGTCAGCCAGGCGCTGCCAGACCATTTTGCGTCCTTCCAGACCATAGGCGTTGCAATTGATGCCCAGCAAATTTATGCCGCGCAGAAGGAACGGAATGACGCTGGCCTGGAAATCGTTGGAGGCGGCCATGCCGATGGCGGCGCAGCTTCCGTCGCGCTGCAAGGAACCAAGCAGGTTGGCCAGGATAGGCCCCCCTACATTATCGATGGCCGCCGCCCAGCGTTCCTTTGCCAGGGGCCCCCGTGAAGGCGTTTCCAGCTCGTCCCGCCCGACGATGGATGTGGCCCCCAGACCGCGCAGATAATCATGGGTTTCGGCCCGCCCCGTGCCCGCCGCCACCTTGTATCCCAGACGGGACAAAAGGGTCACGGCGACGGAGCCGACACCGCCCGCCGCGCCCGTGACCAGCACCTCGTTTTCCGTGTCCGGCGTAAGGCCGTGTTCTTCCAGGGCAATAACGGCAAGCATGGCCGTATAGCCCGCCGTACCGAGGGCCATGGCCCGCCGCGCTGAGAGATTTTCCGGCAGAGGCACCAGCCAGCCAGCCGGAACCCGTGCCTTTTGCCCATATCCGCCCCAATGGGTTTCCCCCAACCGCCAGCCGCTGACCACGACTTTGTCGCCGGTTGCGTAATCGGGGCTGTCGGATTTCTCCACCCGCCCTGCCAGATCGATGCCGGGAATGTGGGGATATTCACGGACAATGCGCCCCAGGCCCCGGATGATCATGCCGTCTTTGTAATTGATCGTCGAATAGTCGACGACAATGGTGACATCGCCCTCGGGCAAGTCGCTCTCGGTTAGGGTTTCCACCTCGGCAGTGACCTTGTTTTCATCATCCTGCCTGAGCAAAAGTGCGGAAAAGCTTGCCTCTGGGGCCATGATAGCATCCTCGTTCTGGTGATTGGGTGACGGTTGGCAGAGACCCCTATTTTAGCGCCCGGTCCGGGCTGGGCAAGAGCAGCGGGATGGACAGCGCGGTCACAGCCCGCTATGGTGGAAAAAAAGATTTTGGCCCATGGCTCGGGAGGCTAAGGGGATGGGGGAAAGCAACGAAAATCCGATGGCTCATCCGATTGCCCGGTTCCACGGTGAATTCGGTCCACTGTTCAAGATTTTCATCTTCAATCTGTTGCTGACCATCGTCACCATCGGCTTTTATCGGTTCTGGGCCAAAACCCGTGTCCGCCATTATTTGTGGACTCATACGGGCATCGAAGGCGACCGGCTGGAATATAGCGGTACGGGAAAGGAGTTGCTTTTAGGGTTCCTGATCATTGCCGGGGTCATCCTCCTTCCCTTCTTCATTCTGCCTCAAGTTCTTTTGGCAATTTTCGCCCCCGATGATGTGTCCTTGTCCAGCACCGTGACCGGTATGCAGGCCGTTCTCGTATTCCTGCTCACCCCGGCGGCGATCTTCCGGGCCAGGCGCTACCGGTTGACCCGCACGCAATGGCGCGCCATCCGGGGGGCGCAAACGGGATCGGCATGGGTCTATACAATGAAAAGTATCGGATTCACCTTGCTCAATCTGGTCACGCTGGGCTTCGCCTACCCCTTCAGCCGCACGCGCCTTGCCCATTACCGCCTGAGCAACACCTGGTTCGGTGACAAGAAGCTGGAATTCTCGGCCGGCGCCAAGTCGCTCTATGGCGCGTTTATTGTCATGTTGTTGCTGAGCGTGCTTATACTGGTACTGGATATTATGGTTGTTATCTGGATCAGTAAGACCTTCTTTCCCATGGCGGATTTACAAAAAACCCTGGAGACCAACCAGGGTATGGATCCGGGCAAGATGGCCCTGTTTGCGATCCTGAACCTCTTGGTATTTTTCATCACCCTGCCCATTCCCTTTCTGTGGTATCTGCGGGCCGAAATCCGGCATTTCGCCCGTTCGACAAAATATCTGGATTTGGAATTTTCCTTCGATGCGAAATACTGGCCCTTTGTCTGGTTGATGGTTTCCAACAACCTGCTCCGCCTGATCACCCTGGGATTCGCCCAGCCTTATGTTTTTCTGCGCCTGGCCCGTTTCGTGGCGTATAATCTGAAGGTAGCCGGCAGCGGTGACTTCGCCACCATCCTGCAAAGCGTGGAGCCCATGCCCGGCACCGGTGAAGGCATGGCCGATGCCTTCGACGTGGATGCCTTCTGAGCCTGCCATGATGGAATTCCCAGCCCGTTACAATGACGGAAAGACGGCTCAGAACCAGAATGTGCGGATCAGCATTGAGCCTGGCCGCCTGGTGATTGGGGACGAATTGGGCGGGCGCATCACCCGCTGGCAGATCGCCCAGTTGGAAATCATCGATGGCAGCGCCGCCCGCCCGCCCTTGCGCCTATCGTCCAGCGCCGGTGACGGGACGCCACTGGATGCCCGTCTGATCATCGAGGATCGGACCCATTGTGTGGAATTGCTGGATCAATTGCCGGGGCTGGCCAAACGCCGGCGGGTGCATACGCCTGGTGTTGGTCAGGCGCTTCTTTACGGTGCGGTGACGGCGCTCATTCTTGCCATCCTTTATTTCGGCTATCCCAGATTGGTGGAAGTGGTCACCCGCTTCGTGCCGGTCACCTGGGAGGAACAGGTGGGTCAGGCATCGGCGGAACAGATCGCCCAGGTCTTTTCCAGAGGAAAGGATGGGCCTCAATTCTGCGGGGCGGGGCCAGGGGCCGCAGCCCTGCGACGCCTGACCGGCCGGCTGGTGGCCAAGACCCAAAGCCCTTACCAATGGCGTGTGCGGGTTGTTCCCACTGGCAAGGTCAATGCCTTTGCCGCCCCCGGCGGACATATCCTGATCCTCTCGGGCCTGATCAAGCAGGCCAAATCGCCCGACGAGGTGGCCGGCGTACTGGCCCACGAAATCGGCCATGTGGTGCTGCGCCATTCGACCCAATCACTCATTCAGCAGATGGGGATCACCAGCCTGTTCACCATTTTGTTCGGCAATCAGGGCATCTTACCGGGTCTCGGCGAATTGCTCATCGCCTTTTCCTTCAGCCGCGAGGCCGAAACGGAAGCGGACGGTTTCGCTCTCGAACTTCTGGCCAACGCCGGAATCCGGGCCGGGGGGCTCAAACGGTTTTTCGCTAGGCTCGCCAAGAAAAGCGAGAAGCTGCCAGATTTCCTGACCATGTTGTCGACCCATCCCGCCTCCGGCCAGCGCGCGCAACAGGCCAAAAAAGGGCCGGAAGGCGACCCGGGCATGAGCGATAGGGACTGGGCCGATCTGAGAAAAATCTGTCCCGGCTGACGGATCAATCCCTGGTGAGATGCCAGCCCAGTGTTTCGCCGGCCATGAAGGGCTGGATGGTTTCGCTATCCCCAAGCGCCACCCGTTCCGGCACCGGCCATTCCTTGCGTTCCAGGGTGATGGAGGTTTGGTTGGGCGCCAGGCCGTAAAATTTTGGCCCGTTGAGGGAGGCGAAAGCTTCCAGCCGGTCCAGCACCCCAACCTCCTCGAAAACCTGGGCATATAGCTCGATCCCCGCGGGTGCAGTGAAAATCCCCGCACAGCCGCAATCCTGTTCCTTGGCACTTTGGGTATGGGGTGCGGAATCCGTGCCCAGGAAAAAGCAGTCCTGGCCCGAAGTGGCGGCCCGGCGGAGCGCCAGACGGTGGCGTTCGCGCTTGGCCACCGGCAGGCAATACATATGGGGCCGGATGCCGCCCTGGAAGATGGCATTGCGGTTGATTATCAGATGATGGGCCGTGATGGTGGCGCCCAGGGGGCCCTTATGGGCGGCAACAAACTCCGCCGCCTGTTCCGTGGTGATATGTTCGAACACCACTTTAAGCCCCGGGAAATCAGCCAATAATGGCTCAAGCACGCGCTCGATGAATACCGCCTCCCGGTCGAAGATATCGACAGCCGGATCGGTCACCTCGCCATGCATCAAAAGCGGCATGCCGGCTTCCTGCATGGCCCCCAAAACAGGCGCCAGGCCGGCCATGTCAGTCACCCCGGCTGCCGAATTGGTTGTCGCTCCCGCCGGGTAAAGTTTGGCAGCGGCGAAAATGCCTTCCCTGAAACCACTGATCAGATCGCCCCCATCCGTGCGGTCCGTGAGATAGCAGGTCATGAGCGGCTGAAATCCGCTGGGATTGTCACCCAGCACCTCCAGGATGCGTTCCCGGTAGGCCAGGGCCGCCGCCCTGCCCGTCACCGGCGGGTCCAGATTGGGCATGATGATGGCGCGTGCGAAACGCTGGGCGGTGAAGGGGGCGACGGCACCCAGCATGGCGCCGTCGCGCAAATGGGTGTGCCAGTCATCGGGCCGGGTCAGGCTGAGGGTTGCCGCATCTGTCATGGTGCCCGGCTTATAGCATAAAATATCCGTCCGTCCGACGTGTGTTGCAATCACCGCGTAAATTCCGCAAAATCAGGAGGGAATTAAAAACGAGCCCCGGCACCGGCCGGCGGCCATAAGATCAGGGGGTCAGGCCATGCGGAAAATCCATGCCTTTATGTTTGTAAAAGCTGCTCGGTTTTCAGCCAACCGGCTTTGAGATATTTTGATACCAAAGAGATAAACCAACCAAGGAGGAAGACAATGATTATTGACAGCCATGCACATGTCAGCGCGCCCGCCGAACTTTGGGCCTATAAGGCGACCCTTTTGGCGTCGCGCGGATCCCATGGCCGGGGGAAGGTGAATGTGACCGACGATCAAATAAGAGAATCGGTCGAACAGCATACCTTCGGGCCCCACAGCCACATGGATTATATCGACAAGCTGGGCACCCAGATGCAGGCCATCTCGCCCAGGCCTTTCCAGATGATGCATTCGGAAAAGCCGTTGCGCATCGTGCAGTGGCTCCACGAAGAAGTGAACAACATGATCCACAGGGAAACCGAAATTTATCCCGACCGCTTCTTCGGCATTGCCGGCCTGCCCCAATGCGCCGGCGAGCCCCTGGATATGGCCCTCAACGAGCTGGAACGCTGCGTCAACGAGCTGGGCTTCAAGGGCTGTCTGGTCAACCCCGATCCTTACGAGAATTCGGGCACCCATCCGCCGGCCATGGGCGATAAATATTGGTATCCCCTTTATGAAAAGCTTTGTGAGCTGGACGTGCCGGGCCATATCCACGGCACCGGTTCCAAGGCAGAGCGCGAGCCCTATTCGCTGCGCTTCATCAATGAGGAAACGACGGCGGTCTTCGGTCTGGTCAATTCCAATGTCTTCGAGGATTTCCCCGACCTCAAGATGATCGTATCCCACGGCGGCGGCGCCATTCCTTATCAGTTGGGCCGCTTCGAAGCCGGCACCATCCGGGTTTCCAAGGAACGCGGCCTGTTCAGCGAACGCCTGCGCAAGCTTTATTTCGACACGGTGCTCTACACGCCCGAAGCGGTCGAGCTTCTGGTCAAGGTGGCGGGACCCGATCAATGCCTGTTCGGCGCCGAATGCCCGGGCGTGGGATCGCAAATCCATCCCCATACCGGCAATCCGCTTGATGATGTGGCGCCCCATGTCAGGGCCATTGAGGGGATCAGCGACGAAGACAAGGACAATATTCTCGGCAATAACGCCATCAAGGTGTTCAAGCTGGACGTCTAGAACTTGTGGGAAGGCGGGGGCGGAAGGGGGAGGTTCCTCTTTCGCCCCCGCCGGCCTAAGCGGGTATGGCGCCCATGACTGAAGATGAGGAAGTGGGCCGGCAATACGAAGCCTATCCCTATCCGGCGCGCAACCCGGCCGATGAAGGTGCCCGGCTGATTTCGGGCTCACCCAGCCATATCGACGAGATCAATCATTATGTCTTCGGGGGCAGGCGGGATTTTTCCACCCCCCTCCGCGCGCTCATTGCCGGCGGCGGAACCGGTGACGGAACCATCATGCTGGCCCAGCTTCTGGTTGACCGCGATTGCCCGGGCGAAATCATCCATCTCGATCCTTCCCACGCCTCATCCGAAATCGCCCAGGCCAGGGCCCGGGCCCGGGGGCTCAAAAATATCAGTTTCGAGCGGGGCTCGCTTTTGGATCTGGCGGAAATGGGGTTGGGGGATTTTGATTATATTGATTGCTGCGGCGTGCTCCATCATCTGGAGGATCCCGGCCAGGGATTGAATGCGCTTTCGGATGCATTGACGCCGGAAGGCGGTATGGGCGTCATGCTCTATGGCGAATTGGGCCGCACCGGGGTCCATCACATGCAGGAAATGATGGGCGCCATCAGCCCCGGCCTGGACCCGGCGGAACGCATCGCGCTCACCCGCAAGCTGTTGGGGGCCTTGCCCGAAACCAATTGGCTCAGGCGCAACAATCTGCTGGGGGATCATCTGGAAGGCGGCGATGCGGGCCTGTTCGATCTGTTGCTCCATGCCAGGGACCGGGCCTATAGAGTGCCCGAAATTCTGGATTTGGCGCGGAGCGCCAAGCTGGCCATCAGCGGTTTCGCCGAACCCGCCCGCTATGACCCGGCATCCTATTTAAACGATAACGAGCTCAAGGCCCGCGCGGGTGGGCTGGACGAACCCGGCCGCTGGGCCTTCGCCGAATTGCTGGCGGGTAATATGCGAAAGCATGTGTTCTATCTGGTCGCCCGGGACCGCGTTCAGGACGCCGTCGCCCGGCCGGACAGGCAATCCGTACCTCATCTCCGGGAAATGGACGGCGAAGCCTTCGCCCGGGATTACCGGCCCGGCAATGCCATGGGGGCCGAGATCGACGGCTTTCATTTCCGCTTTCCCCTGCCGCCCCTGACAGGCGCCATGGCCGGGCGCATGGATGGCCAGGCAAGCCTTGAGCAAATCCACACGAGCATGACCGAGGCCAATCCGGATCTGGAATGGGAGGCTTTTTTCACCCAGTTCCAAATCCTTTACGCAGCCTTCAACGGGTTGGGGAAACTGTTCCTGTCCTGTCCGGCTGGGGATTGATGCTCCCTGCCTATTCGGCCTCCAACGGTGCCGAGAGGACCGTGTCCTTCAGCATGATGCCGTTGATGCGCTCCATGAAACCTTTATCGAGGGCGCGGATTCCATCCACCTCCAGCCACAGGCGGAACAGATGGCGTTTGCGCTCTTCTTCCGGCCAGTCCTCGAATTCGGTTCGCGAATGGACGACCACATGATTGTTGAGAAACTGGATATCACCCGGATTGAATTCCTGCTGGCGGGTCAATTCCAGGCACAGTTCCTCGAAATAGGCCAGACCCTCATCTTGCAGTTCGGTCATCTTCGGCACTTCGTCAAAGCGTTGCGCCGAATCAATATAAGTACGCCCGGCGTTGATGCTCAAATAGCCTTCACTGAAGGAGAAAATGGGTAATTTCCAGGTGCGTTCCTTGCCTTCCGGCACTTCGCCCCGGCGGTCATGATGCAGCGGCTCACTGATGGCGGCGGTCAGTTCGGGGCGCCGTTTGAGCATTTCGTTATAGACCGTGATGCCGCTGGTGACCCGGCTGACACCGCCCTTCATGGCGTGATGAAGGCAGAACAGCGCCACCACATTGCACGAATCCGAATGATAATTCAGCTCGTTCCGGCAATGATAGGCGCGGGCCAGGGGGTCGGTCGCCTGATCAAAGCCCAGATCCTTCACATGGCCCAGAATATGACCATGATAGTTTTGCGAGCGAGCCTGGCCGATATGCTGGCCCAGACCCAGAAAAATGATCGCCGCCTGACGCCTGGAATAGGTATCCATGGTCAGGCCATGGATGAGGGCAAAGCCCACCCCGCCGGTCACTTCGTTCCTGATATCTTTCATCTTGGCCGCGGCCCGGCCCAGGGGAAAATCCTCTTTGTTTAGCGTGACCAGATCCCGGTCGCTTTCTTCGAAGGCCGCCATGGCGGCCTCAATATCGGCGACCTCGCCGGCGTCCCAGGTGAAGGTTCCATCACCCGTCCGCTCGATATCCTCGGCATACCAGCCGGCCGGATCAGCCACAGGCTCCATGGGCACGGCGGTTCCTTGATTGTTTACATCCATGATTTTTCCTCCCCTGTATATACGGTGCTTCTTATGCAGCGAATTCTATACCTGTTTTGCGGTCAAGGGAACCGTGCAGGCTATTGAGCCGGGCTGGCCTGTTCCATATCGGCATCGCGCAATTCCCGGTGGAAAAACTGATCAGTCACCGGATGGGGCTTGGCGAGATCAATCTGGCCATGGACCGGCGGGCCGACGGGGATGCAAGGCGGCAGATCATGACGCCCTAGGCTTGCGGCGTCGAAAAGTGGAAATCATGTTTCCCTTTTTTCTTGACCGCATACATGGCTTCATCGGCCATGGATAACAATTCCTCGGAGGTTTGAGCATGATCGGGATAGAGGGAAATTCCGATGCTTGCTCCTAAGGAGGTTTCGCTGCCGCCTACCTTAATGGGCTCGGTCAGTACCTTGTTCAGGCTTTCGGCCATGTTGGTGACGTCGTTGGTATTTGTTACGTCGGTCATTACGATGGCGAATTCATCCCCACCGAAGCGCGCTACCGTGTCGGTTTCACGCAGACAAGAAGTCATTCTTTCAGCCATTCGTATGAGAATTTGGTCGCCCGCCATATGTCCCATGAGGTCGTTGACCGGTTTGAAGTTATCCAGATCGAGAAACAGGACGGCAACTTTTGTCTTATCGCGTCTTGCCCTGGCCAGGGCCAAATCAATCCGGTCCATGAGCAAGACCCGGTTGGGGATATCGGTCAGCATATCGTGGGTGGCCATATGGTTGATCTGGTCTTCCAACTGCTTGCGCTCGGTGATGTCCGTGTAGGTGGAGGCATGGCCACCATCTTGCATGGCATGGCGCTGGACATGGATCACACGGCCATCAAGCATTTCAAATTCTTCCCACGAATCGGGGCCGGCCTTGCGCACCCTGGCCAATTCCCTTTGGGCAAGCTTTTCATGATCGCCCTCGCCGAACCCCCCCTTGTTGGCAATATGCAGCAACAGCTCGACCATGGGCATGCCGGGCCTGATGAATTCCTTTGGCCCGTACCAGAAATCGACGCATTTCCTGGACCAGGCAACCAGTTTTTGCTGGTCGTCCCAGACGACAAATCCCTGATCGGAGGAGTTGACCGTATATTCCAGAACCTGCAACCGCCGGTATTCGACGGACTGATCCGATGCTGTATCACTCATGGTGAAACAGACTGTTCCTCAACCGCTGGAGTGTCAACCGCCCTGTCAAGGGAGGGCGGCGATGAAGGAATAGATGGCCATGAATACGACGATAAGCGAACCAATGGCGAAGAACGTTGCGCGCACCTCGTGCTGTTTAGCCGTCCCGTAGGCCCAAAGATGCAAAAGCCGGGACGCCACATAGCCATACATCAGGGATTGGGCCAGGATCAAAGGAGGGTTGGCGACGGTGAACAGAAAAGAGGCCACCAGATAGATGGGCAAATTTTCCGTATCGTTGTTATGCATGCGCCTTGAGCGGTTCACATATTCGTTTTTATCAAGTTGCTCGGGGCTTGCATTGGGATTGCCGAAGGTCTTTTGGGCATCTTCCGGATTTAGGCAACCGCCGCCCGCCCGCATCATGCGGAAGACGGTCACATAGCCCTGCAACATAGGCTTAAGGCAAATGAGCGCGGCGGCCAGTACGAAGGTCTGAAAGACGGGATTCTCCAGCGTCAACAACATGATCAAAATACCTCCCAGTTTTGTGAATGAGGTATTTTACTCCGCGGCGACCGGATTTTCGCCCAAATCCGTCAGCTTGGCCTGGGCCCGTTCTGCTTCCTGCTGGCGTTGCCACATGCGCTCATAGAGCCCCTTCTGGGCCAATAGCCCGGTATGGGTGCCCCGCTCCACCACCCGTCCGCCTTCCAGGACCAGGATTTCGTCCGCATCAATCACGGTGGACAGGCGGTGGGCAATGACCAGGGTGGTATGTTCCGCCGCCATCTGGGAGAGCGATTGCTGGATTCCCTTTTCCGTTCTCGTGTCCAGGGCCGAAGTGGCCTCATCAAACAGCATGATGCGGGGCCCCTTCAAGATTGTGCGGGCGATGGCGACGCGCTGTTTCTCGCCGCCCGACAGTTTCAGCCCCCGCTCGCCCACCTTGGTGTTGTAGCCATCGGGCAGGGATTGCACAAAATCATGGATGGCCGCATGGCGGGCCGCATCCTCGATCTCGGTGGGTGTGGCGCCTGGGCGGCCATAGGAAATATTGTAAAAAATGCTGTCATTGAACAAGACAGTGTCTTGCGGAACGATGCCGATGGCAGCCCTGAGACTGTCCTGACCCACCTCCCGGATATCCTGCCCGTCGATCAGAATGCGCCCACCCGTCACATCGTAGAAACGGTAAAGCAGGCGGGACAATGTGGATTTGCCGGCGCCGCTGGAGCCCACCACGGCCACCTTGCGCCCCGGCTCTATGGTGAAATTTATGCCGTGCAGGATTCTCCGGTTGGGTTCGTAATGGAAATCCACATTCTCGAACTGGACCCGCCCGCCGCTCACCTCCAGGGCGGGTGCTTCCAGTGCGTCATCCACTTCGATTTCACGGTCCAGCAAGGTGAACATGTCCTCCATATCGGTCAGGGATTGCTTGATTTCCCGGTAGACGAAGCCCAGGAACCCAAGGGGCATGAAAAGCTGGATCAGATAGGAATTGACCAAAACGAAATCACCGATGGTCAGGCGCCCTTCGACCACGCCGGACGCGGCCATGATCATGACCAACACCACACCCACCGAAATCACCACGCCCTGGCCGATATTCAGCGTCGCCAGGGTGGTCTTGCTTTTCACGGCGGCCACTTCGTATGCCTGCAAGGCGGCATCGAAGCGGCGCGCTTCATGTTCTTCATTGCCGAAATATTTGACTGTTTCGTAATTGAGCAGGCTGTCGATGGCCTTGGTATTGGCTTCGCTGTCGGTCTTGTTCATGCGCCGGCGGTACTTGGTGCGCCATTCGGTCACCGCCACGGTCCAGAAGATGAAAATCCCCACCACCACGAAGGTGACCAGGGCAAAGTAGAAATTGAACAACCCCCACATGACGCCGCAGACCAGAAGAATCTCGATCATCGTGGGCGCGATGTTGAACAGGGTAAAGTTGAGCAGAAAATCGATGCCCTTGGTGCCCCGTTCCACGGCCCGGCTCAGCCCGCCGGTCTGGCGGTCCATATGGAATCTGAGTCCCAGCCGGTGCAGATGGCGGAAGGTCCTGAGTCCGGCCTGGCGGATGGCCCGCTGGGCGACCTTGGCGAACACCGCATCGCGCAACTCGCCAAAGGCCTGGCCCATGATCCGGGCCAGGCCATAGGCAATCAAAAGCCCGACGGGGATGGTGATCAGCGCTGTCGTCTTGTCAGTCAGGGCATCGACGGCGAATTTATAAAAAATAGGGATGGAAACGGTGATGCCTTTGGCGGCCACCAGGAAAATCATGGCCACCACCACGCGCGCCTTCATTTCCAGCTCACCCCGGGGCCACAGATAGGGCAGCAGGGTGCGCAAGGTCTTCAGGTGGTGATACTTGCCCTCCGCCTGGGGGGCGTTCATTGAAGGCGGCCTCATTTATCCATCCCGCCGGTTGGGGTTCTCATCAAAGTGGGTAGGGCAAGGCCCAAACGCAACCCATTTGGTGAGGTTTGGAGGGAATGGGAAGCGCCGGAACCTATTCGGTGCGCTGGATCAGATGATAGCCAAACTCGGTCTCGACCACTTCGCTGAGTTGGTCCACTTCGAGGGCGAAGGCCGCCTCGTCGAAGGGGGCGACCATGGCGTTGCGCCCGAAACTTCCAAGATCGCCGCCCTTTGAGCCCGACGGGCAATCCGAATGTTCGCGGGCGATATCGCCGAAATCGGCGCCGTCCTCGATTTTGGCTCTCAATCCCTCGATGGAGCTCAGCGCATCTTCCTGGGTGAGCTGGCCGCCGGAGCTGGCCGAGCCGGAATAGCCGATCAGGATGTGGGAGGCGCGGATGGTGTCACTCATGTCTTTTTCCTCGTCTGGCATGCCTGCGCCCGGTGGGTAATCCTTGCGCTCGCGGCTTATCCAGGAAATATAGTGATAATGATCCGCCAAGCAAGAAACTCCGCGCCTTATGAGGTGCGCCCGTGAACCCCGCTCCCCGCGCCCAGAATAATTTATTGGGCCTGATGCTGGCCATTCTGGGCAGCGGGGCCTGGGCAGCGATGGCTGCCATCGGCAAGCTTATCGGTATGAAATTGCCGCCCTTCATGGCCGCCTTCCTCTACAACCTCATAAGTTTCCTGATCCTGGTGCCCTGGATTATTTATGCCGGACCCCGTCAGTTGCGGACGGCGGCCCTTGGCAAACAAATAATGCGCGCCCTGGCCTTTTCGGCCGGCGTTCTTTCCTGGTTCTGGGCCCTGCCTTTGGTGCAGCTTGCGGATATGACCGCGCTCAGCTTTACGTCGAGCCTATTCGTTCCCCTGGGCGCTGTCTTTATATTGGGTGAGCCGTCGAAAACATGGCGCTGGGTAGCGCTGGCATTCGGTTTCGGCGGTATGCTGATCATCCTGCGCCCCGGTTTCGGCGAGGTTTCCATCGGCATGCTGTTGCTGATTTTCTCGTCCCTGGCCATGGCCACCATGCGCCTGATCAGCAAAATCATCATGCGCCGGGACACGCCCATGGTTCTGATTGTCTGGCAGGCGGGTTTGATCGCGCTGTTTACCCTGCCCGCTGCCCTGGCCCAATGGCAATGGCCGACCCTGGAGCAATTTCTGTTGCTGGCCGCAATGGCGCTGAGCGGCACCTTGCAGCAGATTTTTGCCGCCTGGTCCATCCGTCTGGCCGACTTCGGGGTGATCGAGCCGGTCAACTTTCTCCGCCTGGTTTGGGGGGTGGCGCTGGGGCTGGCCATCTTCGGCGATATTCCATCGATCACCACGCTCACCGGCGGGTGCGTGCTGATCGTCACTGTTTTGTATATTACGCGCCGCGAACGCTGCGAAGGGGGAGGGGGAATCTGAAATAAAAACCGCCGGCCCGAAAGGACCGGCGGTTTATACCAATCTGCACAAATAAACACCGATTGTGATCGTTTTGCCCGTTCTCCCGGTAGGAGGGGAGGCGCCGTCGATGCTGGCGCATCGTAAAGCCTTCCCGACGCCCCGGGGAGCCACCGGGGGGTGTCCCCCCGAACATATTTGCGGGGGGCGCCCCCACGGCCCCCGGGAGGGCGGGAAAGGCGACCCGGAGGGCGGGAAAGGCGACCCGGAGGGCGGGAAAGGCGACCCGGAGGGCGGCGTTGAGCGGCCTCCGGATGTCGTCGTGCACCGCTTGTGGTGCCACGGCACCACCGCGCGGCACGCTCCTAACCGGAAACCGCTCAACGCCGTCACAATCGGTGTTTATTTGTGCAGGTTGGTATTAATGGGGACACATAATGTCCCGCTTATTTTTTCTTCATTTTCTCTATGAAATTGATCACCGATTTGATCTCGGAAAAATTCATGCGGGCGATGGGGCCCGAGCTGTAGGACGAGATCAGCACCTTGCCTTCCCGGCTGAGAAGGAATTCGGAAGGCTGGATGCAGTCGCGCCGGGGCTCCCACCATGCGCCAATCGTATCGGCCAAGTCCTTGGTTACGCCCTGGCCAACCGGATAGGCCGCGCTGTCGGCCACTTCTTTCGCTGTTTCGCCGGTGTCCACGCTGGCCGAGACGGCGCTCACGTTCAGCGCTTTCAACTCGTTAATATTTTCGGAAAAGTCGTCAACCTGACGACGGCAGTAAGGTCACCAATGGCCCCGGTAAAAGAGCACCAGATTGTAATCACTGTCCAGATCGCCGGGCAGGTTGAGGCTGCCGCTTCCCACCAGGTCAATGCTGATTTCCGGGAACATGTCCCCCGAGTTTAATTTTTCACCCATATCATGTTTCCTGTTTGAAAGGCTGACGCCCAATTCCATTGCGCTGCCACCAAAGCAGAAACCCCGATGAATTGCAATCGGCGGAAGTGGCAAATGTGTGGCGTCCATCCGGCGATCAAAAGCGTCTGGACATTTTGTGGGGGCTCGCTCAAACTCATGCCCTTGTTCGATGGAGATAATCCCGCCCGGAAGCGGGATGGAAGCCGGACAGAGGAGGAAGCAGACATGAAATTCAGAAAATTTAGCGTGATCGGGCTGTTGGCGCTGGGCGCCTTCATTACCAGCAGTGCAACCAGCGCCCGGGCCGCCGATTGGCCGGGCCAGGCGGATTGGAAAAAGACCATCGCCACAGCCAAGAAGGAAGGCAAGATCATCATCACCGGGCCCATCGGCCGGTCCTGGCGGGCGCCGCTCATGGCTTTTGAAAAGGAATTTGGCATCAAGGTGGAATTCACCGGTGCCTGGGGCAGGGATTTCTATCCCAGGCTCGAACAAGAGCGCAAGGCCGGCAAATTTCTGTGGGATTTGCGGGTGACGGCGGCCGATTCCCGGGCCTACAGGCTGGTCCGTGCCGGCAAGGCCATCGCCGCGGTGCGCGATTACATCGTTTTACCCGAGGTGCTGGACGACAAAAACTGGATTGGCGGTTTCGATTCCATCTTCGCCGACAATGCCAAGAAGCATTTCATCGGCTTCGGCATGCTCAACCTTCCGGTCGCCTGGGTGAACCGCAACATGGTTTCGGAAAAGGAATTGAGCCACCTGAAACAGCTCACCGATCCAAAATGGAAAGGCAAGATTTCGTCCGCCGATCCCCGTGCGGGCGCAGCCATGGTGGGGTTGAGCAAACTCCTCGCCCATAAGGATTACGGCGAAAAATTCATGATGGATCTGATCGTCGGCAACAAGGCGGTGATCACCCGCAATATCCGCCTGCAGGTGGATTGGCTGGTGCGTGGCAAATATCCCATCGCCCTGGCGCCCACCAGCGGCATCTTGCTGAGCTACAAGCGCAAGGGATTGGCGGCGGCCAAAAACATTTTCCCGCTAGCCGGCCTGCCCAGCTATTCCAGCGGCTTCGCCGGCGTCATCGCCATCAAGAACCCGCCCCATCCCAACGCCGCCAAGCTTTATGCCAACTGGGTCCTGACCCAAAAAGTCCAGCAGCGCATCGCCACGGCGGCCAACTATAACAGCCGGCGCACGGACGTGAAGCCGGGCGATCCGCTGGTCCAGGTGGATGCCTCCAGGCTCGGCGATTATCTGCCGGCCCAGGTGGAAGCCATGCTGCCCCATTACAAAAGAGTGATCGAGCTGGGGCGGCAATTGGCCGCAAAGAAAAAGAAATAGAGGAGCCCGGCAGAGCTGAACCGCGATCTCATGGCCCAGTCGGACGAAGATTTTCTCAGGCTCGATACCGTCACCAAGCGCTTCCGCGAGTTGGTGGCGGTGGACCGCCTGTCGCTGGAGGTGCGCCAGGGAGAGCTGTTTACCCTTCTGGGCCCCAGCGGTTGCGGGAAATCAACCACGCTGCGCATGATCGCCGGTCTGGACGAGCCGGATGAGGGGGAAATAAGCCTGCGGGGCCTAATCCTCGTGAGGCCCAGCCAAGGCCTGTTCGTCCCTTCCATGAAACGCAATATGGGGATGGTCTTTCAGTCCTATGCCATCTGGCCCCACCTGAATGTGTTTCAGACCATCGCTTATCCCTTGCGCCTGCGCAAAATGAAATCGGCTGAAATCCGCAACAAGGTCATGGATATGATCAGCCTGGTGGGGCTGGACGGGTTCGCCGACAGCCCGGCCTCCAATCTGAGCGGCGGCCAGCAGCAGCGGGTCGCCCTGGCCCGCGCCCTGGTCTATGAGCCCGACGTGCTTTTGCTGGACGAGCCCTTTTCCAACCTGGATGTCAAATTGCGCGAACAGCTTCGCGTCGAACTAAAACTGCTGCAACGGCGGGTGGGCGTCACGGTCATCCTGGTCACCCATGATCAGCTGGAGGCGCTGAGCCTTTCCGACCGCATCGCCGTGATGGAAGACGGCAATGCCGCCCAGATCGGTGATCCGCGTATTCTTTACGATGAACCGGCCACGCCCTTTGTCAGGGATTTCCTGGGCCGTTCCGATATTTTCGAGGCCAAGTTCGAGGCCCGGCTGCCCGAGGGCAGGGTCCAGGTCAGTTTGGTGGATGGGGGTATGGCCCTGATCGGCCACGTTGCCCAGCCCGACGGTATATCCGAGGCCGGTCAGGTCAATGTCTGCATCCGCCCCGAGGCCATCGAACTGCGCACCCATAGCCGTGTCAGCGGGCGCAATGAAATCGAAGGCGTTGTCCGGGCATTCCTGTTCCTGGGAGACCGAGCCGAATGTTATGTGGAGATCGGCGGGCGCGAAGTGGTCACCCTGGTGCCCCGCCACCTGGATGTGGTGGAAGGCCAGACAGTCTTTCTCCATTTCCCCGAACGGGCGTTGAGCGTGTGGCCGAACTAGCCTTCCGGGCACCCGGCGCGGGCCCGCTTCCCTCTACCGGAAGACCCTGGTGGGGGGGGCTGTTCCGGGGCCGCGTCTTTACCTGCACCACTTTGCTACTCATTTTGGGATTGAGCGTCCTCTATCCCATCTATCTTTTGATCCTCAACGGCTTCGTCATAGAGCTGGACGACGGCACCACCCGCATCGGTCTGGATCACTGGATCAATGCCTGGGTCCAGCCCGGCCTGTTGGACAGCGTGGCCAATACCTTCAACCGGGTTGCCGTGACCGAACTGATCGCCATGCCGGCGGCCATATTGCTGGCCTGGTTCGCGGCGCGCACGGATATTCCAGGCAAATCCTTCATCACGGCTTCCATGTGGCTGGCTTTTTTCCTGCCCACCCTGCCCGTGGTGCTGGGTTGGATCTTGGTGCTGGATCCGGATTTCGGGCTGCTCAACCAACTGATCAAATCCACCTTCGGCACCAAGAATGGCTGGTTCAATATCTACAGCTTCTGGGGCATTCAGTTCGCCCATCTGATGACCAAGGCCATCGCCGTCAAATATATTTTCCTGCTTCCCGCCTTTCGCAATATCAGCGCCGCGCTGGAAGAGACGTCGCGGGTCTGCGGCGGCAGTTCCTGGTATACACTCCGCCATATCGTCGTGCCCGTGTTGAAGCCCGCCATCTTGATCACCCTGATCGTGTCCCTGATCCATTCCCTGGAAAGTTTTGAGATCGAGCTGATCCTGGGCGCACCCATCGATTTCCAAGTGTTCAGCACCAAGATTTTCCAATTGATCCGTGAAGAACCGGCCCAATTCGGCATGGCCACCGTGCTCGGCCTGGGCATCCTGGGGACCTTGCTGCCGCTCATCATCTGGCAGCGTTATGTAAGCACGGGGCGGGACTATGCAACCATTACGTCGGGTTTCAAGACCGATCTTTTGCGCCTGCGTTCCTGGCGCTGGCCCATATTCGGGGTGATTGCCCTGTTCGCCCTGAACGTCACTCTTATTCCCTTCATCTTCCTATGCCTGGGCACCTTCATGAAACTGTTCGGCTATTTCACCATGCCCGGCGGGGCCTATTCCTTTGAACATTGGCAATCGGTCCTGGGGGATCCCATTTTCGTCAATTCGACCCTGAACACATTTTATCTGGGCTTCGGCGCGGCGCTTCTTGGCACCCTGTTCGCATCGCTTGTCGCCTATGTCAGCGTGCGCACCCGCTTTCGTTTGCGGGGTGCTCTGGATTTCCTGAGCTGGCTGCCGGCTTCCATCCCGGGCATTATTCTGGGGTTGGGGCTGCTTTGGATGTTTCTCCGAGTACCTGTCTTCAATCCCTTATACGGGACCATCGGTGTGCTCATCCTGGCCGTATTTTTCGCCAGTCTGACCACCGCCGTGCAGCTCATCAAAAGCAACATGATCCAACTGGGCTTCGATCTGGAAGAAGCCTCCACCGTGGCCGGCGGATCTTGGACTTACACTTTCCGCAAGGTGATCTTTCCCCTTTTGGGACATGTGCTTTTGTCGGTGGGGATTTTGATCTTCGCCTCGGCGACCCGCAACGTGGCCAACATCGCCATGCTGGTGACCAACCAAAACCGGCCCCTAGCCATGCTCCAGGTGGATTACATGGTGGAAGGTATCTTCGAGCCTGCGGCCATCGTAGGCGTGATTACCGTGGCCATCACCTGCGGCATGGCCCTGGTGGCGCTGGCGGTCGGAAAAAGGGTGGGTTTCCGGCTGTAAGGTGGTTGATTTGTCAACTAACCCCGGCTACAATGGACCAATTATAGTTCTAAACAGGGGGGAAGCCCGAATGCTGATGCAGGAAAGAAATGATCTGCTAACTCGCACGGGCCGGGGGACGCTGGGGGGTGAAATGATGCGCCGCTATTGGCACCCGG
>CAZBQG010000011.1:255-33505 GCA_964493945.1 uncultured Rhodospirillaceae bacterium | reverse complement strand
GGTCTGGCGAATGCCGGTGTAGATTACCTCGTAGCCGGCGTCCCGCAGGGCCCGAAGACGAACCTCCTGGCCATGGACTGCATGACGTCGACCGCCCCGATCCAGCATAAACGGGGCTACCGGATGAAGACGAAGCCCACCTTCATGCGGCACCTTAAGGGGCCCAGCAAAAGGTCCACCGGCTGGGCCGCCCCATTGAGGTTGTAATCCAGGCTTTCCGGAACCCCATTTCTGTAGGCCCGCATTCCGCTATGCAGGTCCAGGATGCGGCGCCCGAAAAAAACTGAAGCCATAAGCGCGAAAATCCAGTTCCCCATATAATTGATCCAGGCATGTTCCGGGGCTTCCTCTCCAGCCGGCAGCCATCGACCAGGTCATAGCCGTCCTCGATGATCATGCGGGCCAGGGGCTGGATATAATCCACCGGATAGGTGTCGTCGCAATCCATGGTCACCACCACCTGGGTCTGGGCCGAACGCAGCGCCAGGTCCATCGCCCGTTCATAGCCCCGGGGCGGATATTGTTTGAGAACCTCCGCCCCCAATTCAGTGGTGATTTCGGCGGTGCGGTCTTCGCTGGAATCGACGATCAGGATGGAAGCGGCGGACAGGGCGGCCTGAATATCCTTGATCACCTTGCCAACGGCGGCTTCTTCATTGCGCGAAATCATGGCCACCGTGATTTTTTTTATGAAGGGCGTTCATCGAAAGGCACCTAGGATCCGGGCCGCAATTGGCGGCAGGCCCGTTTGAGCGCGGGCATGTTGCGCAAAATGGTAACAATAACACGGGGAATTTTTTTCGTGGGCAGGCCCCGGGAAACGCCTTCCCGTTGGCGGTAGTTCACCGGGATCTGGCGGATATTGCCGCCCATGGCATGGATGCGCAGAACCAGTCCGGAAGCGATGAGCTGGCTGTTGATCCAGTCCTGACCGGCCAGCCTTTGGGCCAGCTTGGTCTCATAGAGGCGGAATCCGCTGTCTGCGTCCATCATGGGCAGGCCGAAATAGATACGAAGAGCCAGGCCATATCCCCAGCTCAGCAGGCGCCGGTAAAGCGGATCCGTGCGTCCCTCACGGGCACCGATGACCAGGGCGGCGCCTTCTCTTGCTTCGTAGAGTTTCCAGAAATCATTGAAATCGTTCTTGCCGCCGGTATCCGAGAAAAATATCCAGGGTGCCTTGGCCAGACCCATGGCGTCACGCAAGGCACGCGCATACCCTTTGCGCTCAATCGATGTGGAATGGATGATGCCCAGCTCCCCGGTCAGGAGTGTGATGATTTCCTTGGTGCCGTCCGTGCTTCCGTCCTCGGCGACGATCAGTTCCGATCCGGGCAGACGCGACGTGATCAATTCATGGATCTGGCGGATTTCGGCCTCGATGGTGGGTGCTTCGTTATATACGTTGATGATCGCGCTGACGGGTTCAGACATGGCTTCGCTTCCACCCCCAGCGGCACCCCCAGAGCGCGGCCCCGCTCCAGGCCAAGCTGCCCGCCAGCCCCAGATGGAAGATGTTGAATACGGACGGCTCCCCGTAATCGCCAGTAAAATGCTTGCCCTCGGCATGCATGGCATATTGTCCCAGATTATCACCCAGATAAGCCGCCATATTTACATCCGTACCGATCCAAGTTGAAAACCCGATCAGGCTGCCGGCCACCAGAAATGGTAGCGCGCCCAATATAAGATACATGTTGCCCAGCCGCTCCGCTCCGACCTCCGTCACATATTTGCCCGGCCGGGCCAACACCATTACGGCCAGGATCAGGCTGAGGACAGGCAGCAGGTAATTGCCCAGAATTTTGATCAAGGTGAGAAATCCAGGCGCCATCAGATGGGCCGGCGGCATGGCCCAGGCGAAGCTTTTGAGGGCGGCGAAGGTGGCCATATTCTCGCCCGCGATAAAGGGCGCTTCGGGATGCATGTAATAGAACAGATGGAAAATACTGATCATCAAAACATAAACCGCCCCCGATGCCAGCCGCCCGTCGCCAAAAACAGTGCCACCGGCCATGCCAGATACTGGGTGGAAATACCGCTGAAACCCAGAATGAACAGAAAGGCGGCGAGCACCGCATCGGGAAAATTGATGCGCCCCCGGAAAAAGAAATAAAGCAGATAGAGCACTGGCCCGATGAGCCATATGTGGCTTTTGAGAAAGGCGAACTCGTTGAAGGGCTCGGCAAAAGGAAGCCCGATGATGGTCACGCCTTTATTGGCATATCCGGCGATGATCGGAAGCCGGGCCATGGTATCGACGCCCAGAATCTGTTGGGTGATCAGAAATATCAGCCCGACCCCCAGGCCGCCGGCGGCATAAAGCAAATTGTTCTTTAAAAAATCAAGCGCCACCCGGGCTCCGTCGCCACCCACGAGAAACGGAATAAAAATCACGCTGACCGGCTTGATCAGCACCGACATGGCCAAGCTGGCCCCGTAAAGAACATATTTGGTGCCGCCCGGCGCCCGGAAGGTGCGGATATGAATGGCCAGCATCAAAAAGAAAATCAACAAGCCTTCCCACTGCACATGGAAGCTGTCGATGAGAACCGCCATGGGGCATAAGGCGTAAAGAAGACCGGCCAGGAAAGCGCGCGGATTGCCAGCACGGAGCGCGAAATCATAGACCAGCACGGCCAAAAGACTATCGAAGAAAATGGGAATGATCTTGTAGGCGAATGGAGCCGGCAGATCCCAAAGCACGTTCAGGGACCCGGCGGCCCAGGTGAACAGGGGCATGGCCGGCAGATAGGGCACGCGGACAAACTGGCTGCCATCCCCATCCATCAGATTGACCGTGATCTCCATCAGATTGAGCAAATCCACGCTGCCCATGAAAATATAGGCGAGCGACAGCTCGAGCAGACAGGATGCGCCAAAGATGACGGCGCGCTGCTTCATTATCTGTTCCGGTTCCGAAATTTGTCCCATGATCGGTGTGTATGGTCCATGTCCCGCGCTTGAAGCCCCTTACGCGCCTTGCTATTCTAACCCCACCCAGCCAGAGACGCGAAATTTTTGCCTGCTAGTGGATGAAATCTAACATATGGTACCCATACGATCTCATATCCCGGCTCCTCGGCAGGAGAGTGCCCGCGGGCGATGCCTTAGCATCGGCAAGGGTGCTCGACGCACCGGGGGGCCGGGATATGGGACCCCCATTGGGATATGGTGGGGGCGGCTTCCCAAGCCCACCGGATGCGTTGCACGATGCTTGTGATGCGGGGCATCACGGCGCACCGCGCGCCTGTCCGGATGAGCTTGGGAAGCCGTCATATGGGTACCATATGTTAGATTTCATCCACTAGGAGCAGT
Source organism: uncultured Rhodospirillaceae bacterium (assembly GCA_964493945.1). Lineage (GTDB taxonomy): Bacteria > Pseudomonadota > Alphaproteobacteria > Rhodospirillales > UBA2165 > CAZBQG01. The sequence goes on along the minus strand of CAZBQG010000011.1, from coordinate 30,187 downwards.
TCCAGGAAAATGGCCGAGGCGGTCCCCAAAATAGCCGAGTTGGCGCGAAGCCTGGCGGGCATCTCCATTTTGGCCGAGGCCTCACCCGGTATCGTCGGCCAGATCGAGGAAAAATGCCTATGGCCCGAACATCAGGCGGGTGAAATCATCGTCGATGTGGATGATTTGACGACGGATGTTTTCTTTGTCGTTGGCGGCCATCTCAAGGTAATGGATTTCCGTGGGAAATCGAAGGAAGTGGCGCTGGCCGAATTGAGGCCCGGCGACACCTTCGATGAAATGTCGGCGATTGATTCCCACAAACGTTCGGCCCGGGTGGCGGCGGTGGAAAGCACCCTGCTGGCTTCCATGCCGGGCAAGGAGTTCCGCAATTTTCTTATTCTGTGCCCGGAAATTTCTCTGATCCTGCTGAAGCGCTTTACCGGGCTCATCCGGTCTTTGGATGCCAGGGTCACCACCCTTTCCACAATGACCGAACGCCAGCGGGTCTATTACGAACTTTTGCGCATCGCCGAGCCCAATGTGGAGAGTGCCGGTTCCTGGATCATTCATATTCTGCCGCCCCATGCCGAGATCGCGGCCAAGGTTGGTGCCGACAAGGAAGAAGTGGCCGGGGCCATCGGCAATCTGGCCAGCTATGGCGTGGTCGAGCGGCGTCACCGGACCCTGATCATAACCGATTATGAAAGACTGCAACGTCTGGCCGAACAATAAGCGGTCCTATATTTCATGAACAAAATCCAAATCGGCGATATCGCCATTTCCACCGTCCTCGAGAGCGATCACACGCTGTTTGATGCCGAGGCTTTCTTTCCCGATGCCACGCCCGAACTCTTTGAAAAGGAGTGCTCCTGGATGGCGCCCGGTTTGTTTGACCGGGAACGAAATTCCATCATCTGCACCATTCAGGGATATGTCTTCAGGGCCGGCGGTCTGAATGTTCTGGTGGATACCTGCGTCGGCAACGACAAGGAAGGCCGCTCCCAGCCGGCCTGGAACAATGCCCAATTTCCCTGGCTGGATAATCTGGTGGGCGCCGGGTTTGCACCCGAAGACATAGATATCGTTCTTTGCACCCATCTGCATGTGGACCATGTGGGCTGGAACACGCGCCTGGAAAACGGGGAATGGGTGCCCACCTTTCCCACCGCCCAATATCTGACGACGGCGGTTGAGCTGGAAAATCTGCAACATCGCAGCGATTCCGGCCCACCCATCTTCCGCACCTTTTACGAAGACAGCGTATTGCCGGTGATCAAGGCGGGCCAATCGGTCCTGGTGGGCAACGATCACAAGATCGCCGACGGGGTCTGCTTGGAAAGCCTGCCCGGTCATACGCCGGATCATATGGGGGTCAAAATTGTTTCGGGCGGGCAGACGGCGCTGGCCATCGGCGATGCCATGCATCATCCGATCCAGGCACTTTACCCCGATTGGAACAGCCAGCATTGCGCCGATGGGTTGCTCGCCAGCCAGACCCGCAGGAGCCTGTTGGAAGAGGTCTGCGACAGTCCGGTCCAGGTCCTGCCGGCTCACTTTAACCCCTGCCACGTCACCCGGCGGGGAGAGGAATATTGGATAGATTTCGGATGAGGCGGGCGTGCTGAGCGAAGTGGATATGACCGGGCTGAAATGCCCCCTGCCGGTGCTCAAGGCGCGCAAAATGCTGAAAAGTCTGGAAGTGGGGGATGAATTGCGGGTGTTGGCGACGGACCCGTCCGCACCCGGTGATTTCGCCGCCTTTTGCGCCGAAGCCGGACATGAATTGGTGGAAAGCGGCGAAGAAGACGGATTGCTGGTTGTTTTGATTCGCAAGGGAGGGGAGTGATAATGAGCGATGAGACGAGCCCCGAGGCGCCGGAAGATTGCGTTCTCACGGACCATGCCGGAGACGGCGTCGGCCGGGTAACCCTTAACCGGGCCCATATTCATAATGCCTTCGATGAGGTGCTGATCGCCCGCCTGACCCAGGCTTTCCAGGAAATGGCCGCCGACGACAGCGTCCATATGGTGGTCCTTGAAGCCAATGGGCGGAGCTTTTCGGCGGGGGCCGATTTGGATTGGATGCGCCGGGCGGCAGAATATGACTTGGCCGAGAACGAGGAAGAGGCATTGCGTCTGGCCGAACTTCTGGAAGCGCTGGCCGGCTGTCCCAAGCCGGTCCTGGCCTTGGTGCAAGGGGCGGCAATTGCTGGCGGCATGGGGCTGGTAGCCTGCTGTGATCTGGTGATCGCCGTCAAGCGCGCCCGCTTCAGCCTCTCCGAAGTGCGCCTGGGGCTGATCCCGGCGACCATTTCGCCCCATGTGATGGCGGCCATCGGATCGCGCCGGATGCGGTGTTATTTTCTGACTGCCGAGCCCATTGATTCAGAGACCGCATACGATCTGGGGCTGGTCCATATACTGGTGGAAGACGAAGAGGCGTTGGCCGAGGCCGGCAAGAAGATGATCGAGGAACTGTCCCTCAACGGCCCCGGCGCCATGGCCGAGACCAAGGCATTTATGCGCTCCCTGGCAGGGCGTGAACAATCGCCGGAGGCCCAAATCCAACTGGCAGGCCGGCTGGCCAGGCGCCGCGCCACGGACGAAGGCAAGGAGGGCCTGACCGCCTTTTTCGAAAAGCGCAGCGCGGGCTGGGTGGCGAATGACTGAGCCGATGTCATGAGCCTCCCCACCAAAGTCACGCTGCACGAAGTGGCCCCCCGGGACGGGCTGCAAAACGAGCCGGGCGTCATTCCCGCCGCCGTCAAGATCGAGCTGATAGAGCGCCTGGCCGGTTGCGGGCTTGGGATTATCGAAGCAGCAGCCTTCGTCTCACCCCGCGCGGTGCCCCAAATGGGTGATGCGGCGGAAGTCATGGGGGGGCTCAGCCGCAAGGCGGGGATTATTTATTCGGTTCTGGTGCCCAACATGAAAGGGCTGGAAGGTGCGCTGGCCGCCGATGTGGATTGGGTGGCCGTGTTTGGAGCCGCCTCGGAAAGCTTTTCCGAGCGCAACATCAATTGTTCCATGGCCGAAAGCCTGGACCGTTTCCGCCCGGTCTGCGAGGCCGCCGCTCAGGCTAAAAAAATGGTGCGGGCATATATATCATGCGCCCTGGGCTGCCCCTTCGAAGGGGCAGTGGCGCCGTCGGTGGTGGCTGAAATGGCCGAAGAGCTGATCGGCATGGGCGTGGGCGAAGTGGTCCTCAGCGATACCATCGGGGTGGCTGACCCGGCAACGACCGAGCGGTTGATCGAGGCGGTGGCAGCACGATTACCGCTCAATGTTCTGGCCGGTCATTATCACGATACCTATGGCCAGGCGCTGGCCAATATCCTGAAATCGCTGGAAATGGGGATAACGGTGTTTGATGCCTCGGTCGGTGGCTTGGGCGGCTGTCCCTTTGCGCCGGGTGCGTCGGGTAATGTGGCCACCGAAGACGTACTTTACATGCTGGACGGCATGGGCATCGAGACCGGCGTCGATCTGGCCGCGCTTGTTGATACGGCCTGGTTTATTTCGGGCGCCCTGGACCGGGAGCCGGGCTCCAGCGTGGCGCGGGCCTTGCGGGCCTCATGATTTCGCCGGTTGATCAGGGGCTGTCGGTTGCACTCAGCGAGACCGAGCGCCAGATACAGGACTCCGCCCGGGCCTTTGCCCAGAGCGAAATCGCTCCCCGCGCACAGGAAATCGACGCCCAAGACAAATTTCCCGCCGGTCTTTGGCCCAAACTGGGGGCGCTTGGTTTTTTAGGCGTGACGGTGGATGAGGCGTTCGGCGGTGCCGGGCTCGGCTATCTGGCCCATTGCCTGGTGATGGAGGAAATCAGCCGGGCCTCGGCCAGTATCGGGCTCAGTTATGGGGCGCACTCGAACCTATGCGTCAATCAGATCAGCCTGAACGGGACGGAGGCGCAAAAGAAGCGCTTTCTGCCCAAACTCATATCCGGCGATCATCTGGGAGCCCTGGCCATGAGCGAGGCGGGCGCTGGATCGGACGTTACCTCCATGGCTCTCAGGGCCCGGGTCGATGACGGCGGCTATGTGCTGGACGGCACCAAGATGTGGATCACCAACGGCCCCAGCGCCGATATCGTGGTGGTCTATGCCAAGACCGATCCGGAGGCAGGCGCCAAAGGCATCAGCGCCTTTATCGTCGAGAAGGGCAGCGCGGGGTTCAGCGCCGGCCCCACGCTGGACAAGCTGGGCATGCGCGGCTCGGAGACCGGTGAGCTGGTCTTCGATGGCTGTTTCGTGCCGGCGGAGAACCTGCTGGGCGGGCTGGGCCAGGGCGTGGGCGTGCTCATGGGCGGGCTTGATTATGAGCGCGTGGTGCTCGCTGCCGGCCCTCTGGGCATCATGGCTGCCTGCCTGGATGAGGTCCTGCCCTACATCCACGAACGCCACCAGTTTGGCCGCCCGATCGGTGAATTTCAGCTCATGCAGGGCAAGACCGCCGATATGTATGTGACCCTCAGCGCGGCCCGCGTCTATGTCCATGCTGTTGCCCGGGCCTGCGACGGGGGCCAGAGCACCCGCAAGGACGCTGCCGGGGCTATTCTTTTTGCCGCCGAAAAGGCCACCTGGATGGCATCGGAGGCCATTCAGACCCTGGGCGCCACCGGTTATATGAACGAAACTGCCACCGGGCGCCTGTTGCGCGACGCCAAGCTCTACGAGATCGGCACCGGCACGTCGGAAATCAGGCGCATGCTCATCGGCCGGGAGCTTTTCGGCGAGACGGGCTAATACCAACCTGCATAAATAAACACCCATTGTGATCTTCTTTCCTGCTTCCTTGGCAGGAGGGGAGGCGCGGGCGATGCCGGCGCATCGTCAAGCCTTCCCGACGCCCCGAGGGAGCAGGAAAGGCGGCCCGCAGGGCGGCGAAGCGCTGCTTCCAGATCGCGTCGCGCACCGCTTGTGATGCACCAGCACCACCGCGCGGCACGCTCCTAACCGGAAACAGCGCTTCGCCGTCACAATGGGTGTTTATTTATGAAGATTGGTATGAACCCCACCCAACTGGGTATTGACCAGCTCCACCCAATAGGCGGCGCCGATGGGTAAAAGCTCATCGTTGAAATCATAATGGGGGCTGTGCAGGCCGGTGCCCGGCGCTTCCTGCTCGCCGCTGCCCAACAAAACGTAACAGCCGGGCTTCTCCTGCAACATGAAGGCGAAATCCTCGGCGCCCATCATGGGCCGGCACTGGGTATCCACATTCTCCTCACCGGCCACCTTGGTAGCGGCCTGGGCGGCGATCTCCACCTCGGCCGCCCAATTGAGGGTAGGCGGATAGATCAGCTCAAACTCGGTCTCGACGCTGGCCCCGAAACTGGCAGCCACGCCTTCGCAAACGCGGGTAATGGCGTCGCGTGTCGCCTTTTGCACCTCCATGTCGAAGCTGCGGATGGTGCCGGCCATCTCGGCGGTTTCGGGGATGATGTTGAAGGCGCTTCCCGCATTGATCTTGGTGATGGAAATGACCACCGGGTCTTGCGGGTCCGTGTTGCGGCTGGCCACCGATTGCAGGGCGGTGACCATGTGGGCGGCGGCCAGGACGGGATCGATGGTCTGTTCGGGCCTGGCGCCATGGCCGCCCTTGCCCAAGACCTTGATGGTGAGCACCTCGCCCGACGCCATGATGGGGCCTGGGCGCATACAGAATTTTCCCTCCGGCTGGCCCGGCATATTGTGCATGCCGAAGACGCTGTCCATGGGAAATTGTTTGAACAATCCGTCATCCATCATTCTTTTGGCACCGGCCTGTCCTTCCTCGGCCGGTTGGAAGATGAAATGGACCGTGCCGTTGAATTTTTTCGTCTCAGCCAGATAGCGGGCCGCGCCCAGCAACATGGTGGTGTGTCCGTCATGACCGCAGGCATGCATGATGCCTTCATTGACCGATTTATGGCCAAAAGCGTTCATTTCCTCCATGCGCAGCGCGTCCATATCGGCCCGGAGCCCGATGGCCCGGTTGGATTCTCCGCAATTAAGCGTGGCCACCAGGCCCGTGCCGCCCAATCCCCGCTGGACCTCCAGACCGTAGCTTTCCAGCAATTTGCCGACCCGTTCCGCCGTGCGGGTTTCCTCATAGGCGGGTTCGGGATGGGCGTGCAGGTCGCGCCGGATGGCGATCAGCTTGTCATGATAGGCACTGATGGCCTTTTGCGGTTCCCTCTGGCTCATCACCATCCCCTGTTATTTTTCTCGAAATATTTCTGGTGATAATCCTCACCCATATGGAATTTATCGATGGGGGTGATTTCGGTAACGATGGGGCGGTGATGACCGCCGCCATTTTGCTGCTGGGTTTTTGATTTTTCCGCCTGGGCCTGTTGCTCGTCCGTGTGGCAAAAGATGGCCGATCTGTATTGGGTGCCGAAATCCGGGCCCTGACGGTTAAGGGTGGTGGGGTCGTGCATCTCCCAAAAGGCTGCCAGAAGTTCCTCATAGCTGATGGTGGAGGGATCAAATTCCAGATGCACCACCTCGGCATGGCCCGTGGTGCCGGAACATACCTGTTCATAGGTGGGATCGTCCGACTCCCCGCCGGCATATCCGACAGCGGTGGAGGTGACGCCCTTCATCTTGCCAAAGGCCGCTTCAATGCCCCAGAAACAACCCGCTCCGAACGTAGCCTTCTCCATTTTTTTCTGCCCCTCGGTTCCAGCCATTAACCCCCCCTTAACCCAATATAGTGGATCAATGGCCCGGCTTCGAGTCGTGAGATTAAACATTCTTTATTGTTGGACCCTTTCCGGCTACCAATGAGGAACTTCGAAGGAACATTGGGATTGAAATATCAATGGGTTTGAATACGCTAAACCGCTTGACCCGGCTGGGCTTGGCTTTGTTTGCCATGCTATTTGCCGCTGCACTCCCCCTTCAGGCAACACCCAAAGCCGATACGCCAGAGAGAGTGGTCGAAGGTTTCCACGCCACGCTGTTGGCGGTGATGAAGCAGGCCTCTTCCAGCAAGGTGGGTGAGAGGTTTGCCCTGCTGGCACCCAAGATCAAACAAAGCTTCGATCTACCTTTCATGATCCGCATCGCCGCCTCCAGCCATTGGCAGGAAAGTTCGGATAAGGAACGGGCGGCGCTGGCCGGTGCCTTTCAGCGCATGAGCATCGCGGTCTATGCGTCCCGCTTCGACGGCTATTCGGGCGAAAGTTTCAAGACCCTCAAGACCAGCTCGGGCCCCCGGAAAACCTTCCTGGTCAAGACCAACCTGATCCGTCCCAAGGACAAGCCCATCGAACTGGTCTATGTGATGAAGCGCCAGAAAGCGGGCTGGCGTATCGTCGATATCATTCTGGATGGCGGGATCAGCGAACTGGCCGTGCGTTTTTCCGAATACCGCCAGACCCTGAAGAAAACCGGTGTCAACGGTTTGGTCGAACTGCTGGAAGGCAAATCGCGCCAGCTCCTCGGTAAATAATCAATCCTCCAACGCATCCAGAACGCTTTCGGGCGTCAGCGGAAGCTTGCGCAGACGCTGGCCCGTCGCGGTGTAGACGGCATTGGAAATGGCCGCCCCCAGGCCGACGATGGGCGGCTCGCCCACACCCTTGGCGCCGAAGGGGCCGGTATGGTCCGGGGCCTCGACGATAATCGGATAAATTTCCGCCGGTGCATCCAATGATCCGGGAATCTTGTAATCCATCAGGGACGGGTTGGCCAAACGCGCCCCGTCCCAAACCATTTCCTCGGTCAGGGCATAACCCAGCCCCTGCACCACGCCCCCCTCGATCTGGCCCTCGACCGAATTGGGATTGATCGCCCGGCCCACATCATGGGCCGACCAGGCGCGCAAAGGCGTGATGGCCCCGGTCACTTCGTCTATCTCCACCTCCACGGCCTGAGCCGCGAAAATCCAGGCGCCAATCTTGCCAAATGGGAAGCCGTCAAACAGTGCCCGCTTGGGATCGAACCCCTCATCGTCATAAACCAACGTATCGCTGCCCACCATCGGGCCACCCACGGCCCAATGACAGCGCGCGGAAATGGCGGCGAAGGGCAGCTCCATTTCGGGAACGCCGGCAACGCCCACGCGCCCGCCGGGGCGAAGTTCCAAATCCCCCACGGCACATTCCAGCATTTCGGCGGCATAGGCTTTAAGCTGCTCTTCCACCCTGGCCGCGGCGCCGACCACGGCCCGGCCCGTCGTATAGGTAACGCGGCTTGCCGTGGTGCCCCAGTTATAGACCCCCGCATCCGTGTCGGGCGCGGCGAAAACCACCTTATCCAGATCCAACTTGAGGGCGCTGGCGCAGATCTGACTCAAAATAGTGTCCGATCCCTGGCCATTATCGACCGCGCCCGTATTGAGTACGACGGTGCCGTCTTCCAAGACGCGGATGATGGCACCTGATGACAGTACGCCGCTGATATGGGCCAGACAGGCGATGCCGATGGCCCGCTTGCGGCCGTTGCCCATGTCTTTGGGCTTGATCCTCTCATCCCAATCGGAGGCGTCCCGCACGCTCTCCAGACACTCGATCAGGCCCGACGAGGTTACTTTCTGCCCGCCGATATAGGATTCGCCCGAACGGATGGCGTTCTTGATACGCATTTCGATGGGGTGCAGGTCCAGCTTTTCGGCCAGCTCGTCCATCTGCTGTTCGCCGGCGAAGGTGACTTGCGGCCCGCCAAATCCCCGGAAGGCGCCAGCCCGCATCTTGTTGGTATAAACGCCCTTGGCGATGGCCTCTACATTGGGCACCCGGTAGGGGCCGCGCCCGAACAGCGCGCAGATGCCCGTGACGCCCGGGCTGTCATCGGCGAAGGCGCCGCAATCCAGCACGGCTTCGAATTGCCGCGCGATCAGCGTGCCGTCCTTGGCGGCACCCGTTTTCATGCGGATTTTTACCGGGTGACGGCGCCGGGTGATTTCGAAATCCTGCTCCCGGCTGAGGATCAGTTTGACCGGGCGCTCGGTTTTCATGGCCAGGGCCACGCAGATGGGCTGGATGGTGGCTTCCATCTTGCCGCCGAAGGCGCCGCCGACCATGGGTGAGACGCAACGGATGCGCGACATGGGAATGCCCAGGCTTTCGGCCACATTGGCCTGCATGCGAAAGACGCTCTGGTTGGACGAATATAGGGTCACCCGCTCTTGAGAATCCATTTCGGCCATGGCCGCACTGGGCTCCAGATAGACATGGTGCTGGGAATGGGTTTCAAATTCACCTTCCACAATGGCCGCGCAATCGGCCCAGGCCGCTTCCACATCGCCCTCGATGATCTTGACAGTGAGCAATTCATTGGGTCCGGTTTCGGATTCGAAGGTCTTGAAATAACTGTCGAATTCCTCATGGATGAGGACGGCCCCGGGGGCCAGGGCCTCCTCGGGCGTGAGGGCGGCGGGCAGTTCCCCATATTCGATATCGATCAGCCTAAGTGCGGCCCGGGCCGTCGCTTCGTCGCAGGCGGCGACGGCGGCCACCGGCTCACCCACATAGCGCACCTTGCCGATGGCGATGGCGGGCTCGTCCTTGACGAAGGGGCCCATGTAATGGGGTTCCAGCCCTTCGCCCGTATAGACCGCTTCCACGCCGGGCAGGGCCTGGGCGCGGGAAATGTCATAGCCAAGAATGCGGGCATGGGCATGGGGGCTGCCCAGGACGGCGCCGATAAGCATCCCCGGGCGCACCAGATCATCCGTATATTCGGCCCGGCCTCTGATTTTATCGCGGGTTTCGATGCGGCCCGGACTGGCGCCGACGGGATCTACATAATCATCCATTTTCCTCTCCCCCCCCGGCCTGCCCATCAGCAGCCAGTTGGATGGCCTCGACGATTTTGACATAGCCCGAACAGCGGCAAAGATTGCCGGAAATGGCCTCCCGGATATCCTCCTTGTCCGGCTTGGCGTTGCGCTTGAGAAGCGCCGTGGCGGTAAGCACCATGCCTGGTGTGCAGAACCCACATTGCACGGCGCCGGTCTCCATATAGGCTTCCTGCACCGGGCTCAACTTGCTCCCTGGAGAGCCGGTCGGCATCATGCCCTCGACCGTGGTGATTTCCCTGTCCGTGCAATTGACCGCCAGGGACAGGCAACCCCGCTGGGGCTGATCGTCGATCAATACGGTGCAGGCCCCGCAGACGCCTTGATTGCAGCCCCGCTTGGTGCCCCTGAGCAACAGCTTTTCGCGCAATACATGGAGCAGGGTCTCCGTGGGATCGACCACCAGCTCATGGGTATCCCCATTAATCTTGAGATTGATCAGTTTACGCTCGCTCATTTCTCCCCCTCCCGGGCCGCCCGTTTCAGCAGGCGGGGTACCAGTTTGAGCCTGTATTCAGCCGATCCCCGTACATCCTCCATGGGATCGCAGGCCTGGGCCAGCAAGGCGCCCGCCGCCTCCAGCGCCCCATCATCCAATTCTGATCCCACAAGTCTCTCCTCGGCCTCGGCCACCCATACGGGCGCCGGCCCGCAACCGCCAACGGCGATGCCCGCATGGTTGCAGATCGGTCCGTCAAATCCCACCACCAAGGCCAGCGAAGCGGTCGCGAAATCCCCTTCGGTACGGGCAATTTTTTCAAACGCTGCCCAGCTGTTATCCGGCGCCTTGGGGACCGTGACGCCGGTCACCATTTCGCCGGACTCCAAGGCGGTTTCGAAATAATCGATAAAAAAATCCCGGGCCGTCACGCTTCGCTGCCCGGCCGGGCCCATGATTTCCACCTGGGCCTGGATGGCGCAAAGGGCCGCCGGATAATCGGCCGCCGGATCGGCATGGCAGATGGAGCCGCCGATGGTTCCCATATTGCGGATCGGCGGATGGCCTATATTGTCCGCGGCCAGGGGCACGATGCGCTGGCCTGCGCTGAATAAACCGGACCCGGCGACCCGCATATGGGGGGTCATGGCGCCAATATGAATTGAGCCGTCTGACGTCTGGGTAATGTCTGAAATCCCTTCGATGCGTCTCAGGCTGATCAGGGCGGCGGGCTCCACCAGATCGGCGTTGATCATGGCCACCAATGTCGCCCCGCCGGCCAGGCAGCGGCTGTCCTCGGTTCCGGCCAACAGCTCCACAGCTTCCTCGATACTCGTCGGTTCCGCGTAATCCATAATCCTTCCGGCCCCCGTGCCACCTGCCTGATCCTGGATTATGCCGCTCCCACCTGGCCATGAAAAGCCCCAGCTCAAAGGTTCGGGTTTGTCTTTTTTATCCATTACTGGCGGAAAAGATGGTTTACAGTGCCGCACCTCAATTCAGCGAAGGGCCATCTTCCAAAATATGAGGAACTCCACACCCTTGAAACTTGCTCTCAGTGCCCTCCTGGCAGGTTTGATTCTGCTCCTTGATCTGTCCCTGCCGGTGGGCGTGGCCGGCGGTGGCGCCTATATGGCGCTGGTTTTCATGGGCTACCTTTTCGAGGGGCCGCGCCCCAGTTTCGTTTTGGCAGGGCTGGGTTCGGTTCTCGTTTTGCTTGGTCTTTTTTTCCGGAACCGCCAGCCTTTTCCCTCCAGTCCTTGGCCAACCCGGCCATCGCCCTGTTCGCCATGTGGGTTACGGCCCTTCTCATCGCCCGGGGGAAGGGGCGGCGGGGGATATGGAAGCCAGCATGGAAGAGCGCACCAACGCGCTTTTGATGGGGGTGCGGGAACGTGAACGGGCCTTGTCCAATGCCGATGCGGCCCGCTCCCGGGCGGAAAAGGTTGGCGCGCAAATGTCCGATGCCATCGAAAGCATGATGGATGGCGTGATCCTGTTCGATGCCAGGGACCGCTTCCAGTTTTGCAATGAACGCCAGAAGATCATGTTTCCCACCCTTACGTCCTACTACAAGCCGGGCGCCAGCCTGGAAAGCATTCTGCGGGCCATGTTGGATGCCGGGCTGGTCCCGGACGAAATCGAGGACGGGGAAAGCTGGATCGGGGAAAGTTTGGCGTTGCACCGGGGGCAGGGCGGATCGGAAGAAAATCAATTGCCCGATGGGCGCTGGATACTGACCCGGCGCTTTCCCACCCAGGAAAAGGGAATGTTGGTTATCCAGGCTGATATCTCGGAACATCATGAGAATCTGGAAAATATCCGCAAGCTGTCCCGGGCCGTGGAACAAAGCTCCTCCATGGTGTTCATCACCGATACGGATGGCAATATCGAATATGTCAATGCCAGCTTCACCGAGATGACCGGCTATTCGGAGGGTGAGGCCCTGGGGCAAAATCCGCGTCTGATCAAATCCCACGAAACGCCGCCGCATGTACTGGCCGAATTGTGGAAGACCATATTGGCCGGACGGGAATGGCGCTCCGAGATTCTGGACCGGCGCAAGAACGGGACCACCTTTTGGGCCTATGCGAGCATTTCGCCGGTCAAGGCGGCGGATGGCGCCATCACCCATTTTGTGGCCATGCACGAAGATATTTCCGCGCGCAAGTTGACCGAAGAAAATTTGTGGGCCGCGCGCGAACAGGCGGTGATCGCCAGCCGGGCCAAGTCGGAATTGCTGGCCAATATGAGCCACGAGCTGCGCACGCCGCTCAATGCGATCATCGGCTTTTCGGGCGTTCTGGGCGACGAAATCTTTGGCGAGTTGGCCAACGAAAAGCAGCGGGAATATGTCAGGGATATCGAACAATCGGGCCAGCATCTGCTGGAATTGATCAACGATATCCTGGATGTATCAGCCATCGAGGCGGGTAAGCTGTCCCTCAATGAAGAAGAACTTGATCCCCTGAATACCGTGGAAGCCGCCATCCGCTTGATTTCGCCCCGCGCCCTGATGGGTGGCATTGAGCTGACGCGCAATCTGGAAAGCGGTCTGCCCCGCTTGTGGGCCGATGAGCGGCGGCTCAAGCAAATTCTGCTCAACCTTTTGGCCAACGCCGTCAAGTTCACCAACGAAGGCGGCCGCGTCACATTGGGTGTCAGCTTGTCCGGGGATGGCGGCCTTCAGTTCAGCGTCACCGACACCGGCATCGGCATGGACGAGGAGGGGCTGGTCCTGGCGCTGGCCCCCTCCGGTCAAGTGGACAGTTCCCTGGCCCGCGAATATGAAGGCAGTGGCCTGGGCCTGCCGCTCAGCAAAGCCCTGATCGAATTGCATGATGGCCGGCCAGAACTGGAAAGCCAGCTAGGCCTGGGGACCACGGCCCGGGTCCTTCTGCCCGCCAACCGCAGCAGATATTAAACGGGGAACAGGATTAACAAGGCGGGAAGTTGATACATCCATGTTGACGCATCAATGAAATTCGCTTATTATTACATTGATGCGTCAACATGGAGAAAGGGCAAAAAATGGTTTGGAAAAGAGATTCCGCCTATTGGCGGGGCCGCATCAAGCGGGAATTTCCCAAAATATTCAAACGTTTGGAAAAAGGCGATCTGCCCAGCGTGCGCGCCGCCGCCATTGAGGCCGGATTGATCCGCGAACGCACCGCCCTGATGGATTTGCGCCGCGCCTGGAAAAAGGCGTCGCCCGCCGAGCGCCGAGATTTTCTGAAGGAGGCGCGAACCTGAAAAAATGTCCGGAGGGACAAGCTTCCGGTGAATTTTGTTTAACACTTGACCGGGCGCCCGGGTTTCGCCACTTGTTGGATGGAGAAATCCGGAGAGGGAGACGAGTGACATGATCAGAACCATTCTGGTGCCGACCGACGGCTCGGATCACGCGGGCAAGGCCGTCATCCTGGCCAGTGATCTCGCATCCAAATATGATGCGCGCCTGGTCTTTCTGCATATCCTCATGGCCGAGGCCACGACGGCGGAAATCCGCGCGGTCATGGCAGAGCGCGAACTTAGCGCTGAAATGAGCCAGGAGCTGGACCGGCTCGATGAGATGCAGGTCTCGGACGCGGTTGCCTCGGAAGACATCTATGTTCCCATCCCGGTTCCTGGCGAACTTTTGGAAGCGGTGGGCAATCTTATCCTGGACGAAGCCGAAAGCATCGCGGAGCGCCACGGTGCCAAAGGTGCCGAGCGGCTTATGCGCTACGGCGAGGCGGCCAAAACCATCTTGCAGGCGGCCGATGATCTGGATGCCAACATCATCGTCATGGGATCGCGCGGCATGAGCGACCTGAAGGGATTGCTGGTCGGCAGCGTGTCCCACAAGGTAAGCAACCTGGCCGATTGCACCTGTGTCAGTGTGAAATAAGGCGGGCAACGGGGGGTGAAACTTTCGCCAGAGCGCCTGGGCGTTATCATCGCGCTCACCGCCGCTGCCTGTTTCGCGCTCGCCAATTCCATCACGGTGGTTGCCTACCGGGGCGGCTCCAACCCCCTCACCGTGACGGGCACCCGTTTCATTCTGCCCACCTTGCTGCTGATCATTATTTTGCGCGCCGGCGGCATATCCCTCATTTTGCCCCGGGCAACCGGATTGGCGGCTTTGGCGCTGGGCGTTCTGACCGCCTTTTATTCCTTCTCCCTTCTCATGGCCATCGACCGGCTGGGGGTGCCGGTGGCCATATTGGTCTTTTATCTGTTTCCCATTCTGACCGGACTTATTGTGGCCCTGTTCGGCTGGGGCCGGCTGTCGGTGAGCGCCATGATCAGCGCCGTGGTCTGTTTCGCGGGCCTGGCCCTGGTGCTGGGCGTGGGCCAGGAATCCTTGCCCACGGATGGCTTGTGGCTGGCGCTTTTTGCCGCCGTCGGGCTGGCCATCGTGACGGCGGTCAGCGGGCGCGTCATCAAGGGTTGTGATCCGCGTCAGGCGACCTTGTATATGGCTGCCGGCGCCTTGCTGAGCATGATCGTCATTGGCCTGGTGGTGGGCGGCTTCCGCCTGCCCGAGACTGAGGCCGGCTGGATCGGGTTCGGTGCGACCCATTTATTTTATGCCGGCGCCATGATCAGCTATTTCGCGGCTATTGCGCGCATTGGTGCGGCGCGTACCTCGCTATTTTCCTTCCTGGAGCCGGTGGTCGCCATCAGTGTTGCCTTTTTGCTTCTGGATCAGGTCCTGACTCCCCTGCAGATTCTGGGCGCCTTCGTGATTCTGGGGGCGCTCGTCGCGGTCGGCCGGGCCAAGGTGGCTGAGCCAAATTAGAGCCATGCAGTTTTTGCATTTCTGCACTGCAAAATAGCCCCGGGCGTTGCTGGGTTATTAAGCCCATCTAGTCATTAGGAATGAAACCATGAACCGATGGGCGCCCATTTGTGGCGGGCGCCCGCGCAAGAAAAGGAAATGAAAAAATGTCGGAAATTAAAATTGGTTATGAGTCCAAGCAGCGTCTGGTAGCCCAGACCCAAAAGGCGCAAGCGGTTGAGGCCGCCCGTTTCATAGGGTTGGCGGGTGCGGCTTTGCGGCCCGTGGCGCAACGGATTAGAAACTATTTCTCGGCCATGCTGGATGTGTTCAGCCGCGCCGCCTATTACCGGGATCTGTCCGGATTGTCAGATTGGGAATTGGCCGACCGGGGCATCAAACGCGGAGACATCAAATATTTCGTAGAGAGCTGCTTCCAAGAACCCGCCACCGCGGCCAATGACCGCCTTGACCGGAGCGAGCTTGCCGCCTGATCTTCCCATCTGATGGCTTTACATATCCCCTGCCACGGGGGATATGTGGGCCATGTCCAGCGACTCTGACTTTCCCGGAAAATTAAGATCCATCGCCCTTCTCACCATCTGTGAGGTGGGGGTGGTTTCATTGTGGTTTTCCGCTACCGCCATTATCCCCTCGCTGGTCCGCCAATATGGCATGGCGGCGGCGGATTTGTCCTTTCTGACCAGCGCCACCCAGACGGCTTCATATTTGGCATCCTGATCAGCGCTTTCCTGATGCTTCCCGACCGGTTGGATCCCCGGCGCTATTTCATGTATTCGACCTTGCTCGCAGCGTTGGCCAACGGCTTAATCCTGCTGGTCGGACCTACCTCTGATATCACCTGGGGCTTGCGCTTCATTGCCGGGGCCTGCATGGCTGGCGGTTATCCCGTCGCCCTCAAGATGGCCAGCGGCTGGGCCAAGGGGGATCTCGGCCTGCTCGTCGCCATTTTGTCGGCGGGTATGACCTTTGATAACGCCGTGCCCCATATGTTCGACGCACTTGGCGGTCTGGATTGGCGGGTCAGCATCGCCGTGTCTTCCGTCCTGGCCGTCCTGGTGGCTTTGGCGGCCAATCTGGTAACCCTGGGACCGGGCCATGCGCCGTCTCCACCCTTCGAGGCCAGGGCCATGCTGGCCGCCTTCCAAACTCCGGCCCGCCGTATGGTCAATTTCGGCTATCTCGGCCATATGTGGGAGATGATCGCGCTTTGGGTCTGGGCCGGATTGTTTTTCGACGCCAGCTTCCATGCCATGGGGGGCTGGATGATCCCACCTTCTGGGCGCGCTTTGCCGCCTTTGCGACCATGGGCGTCGGCGGTGCCCTGGACTGTCTGTTGGGGGGTGTGTTATCGGACCACAAGGGGCGCACCTGGCTGACCATGTGGTCCATGGCTATCAGCGGGTCCTGCGCCTTGATCGCCGGATTTTTGTTCGGCCTCAATCCCTGGCTGGTCAGCACCTTATGTTTTGTTTGGGGGGTGGCGGTGGTCGCCGATTCATCCCAATTCGCCGCCGTCATCACCGAACTGTCACCGCCCGAGCTGGTTGGCACCATGATCACGGTGCAAACCCTGATGGGCTTCACCTTGACCTTGATTGCCCTCCATTTTCTGCTCATTCTGGTGGATTAGGGTGGCTGGCGTCTGGCCTTTTCCGTACTTGCCCTGGGGCCGGTATTTGGCATCTGGTTCATGGGCTGCCTGCGCGCTCTGCCTGATGCCGGACGCCTGGCCGGCGGGCGGCGTTGAGGATTGGCTGACGATTATTTTACGGGTGATGCGTGGCTTTGAGGATTTTATTCCTGTTGCTTGGTTTTTGGGGCCTTCCCTGGCAAACCGCCTGGGCCGCCGGGCCCGAACAAATGGCGGCGCTCCAGACCGACCAGCGCTGCCCTCCGCCGAAAACCTCGTCCAGCACCAGTCATGGCCGTGAAACAATACGCTACGATCTGGTAAAGAAACCGACCAGAATAGGAAACCGCACGGAAACCATCTGGGGTCTTTACACGGCTTCGTCCCGGATTGGATGGCAAGCTCAAATCCAGAGGGGCTGCGTGGAATCCATTAAGGTGGTGGTGCAGGTGACAGGGAGCATTTCGTTGTGCAAAAGCCTGGCCCTGAAAGCCAACCGCTGCAAGCGCCAAATTACCCTGGATCATGAATATGGGCATGCGCGCATCGCCCGCGCCCATTACAAAGGCCTGGGCAGAAGCCTTGAAGAAATGGTGTCCGTCATGTTCCGGCGCAAAAGGGTGGAGGATTTCGCCACCCTGGGCCGTCATTTCAATATTGGCCGGGATATCCTGATGGCCGGCTTCAAAAAGCGTTATAAAAGGGCCCAGGCGGAATTTCACGCCAAGTTGAAGCGCTCGGACATCATCGAAAAAGACTGCCATCTCAGGCGCAACCGCCCCAGGGGAAGGTGAACTATTTGAGCCAGGCGCATAAAAGGTTTGGATTAGCGGCCCATCCGAAATAGTTTCAGGGCAATGTAATCAAATGAACGGAGTAAATCATGGACGTTAAAGATCAAAGCGCGCTGGTCACCGGCGGCGCATCGGGGCTGGGGGCCGCTACCGCTCGGGCCCTGACTGCTGCTGGTGCGCGGGTTGCCATCCTGGACCGCAATGAAGAACTGGCCAATAAGACGGCGGCCGATATGGGCGCTTGCGCCGCCCCTTGCGACGTGACCGATACGGGTTCCATCGAAGCGGCTATCGCCAAGGCGCGGGACGCCAACGGCCCGGCCCGCATCCTGGTCAATTGCGCGGGCATTGGCGTAAGCGGGCGCACCGTGGGACGCGACGGTCCCCATTCCATGGAAATGTTCAAAGATGTGATCAGCATTAATCTGATGGGCACCTTCGATTGCATCCGCCAATTTGCCTCCGAAGCCACCAATCTGGAGCCTTTGGAAAGCGGGGAGCGGGGGGTCATCGTCAACACGGCTTCCGTCGCAGCTTTCGATGGCCAGATCGGCCAAGCGGCCTATAGTGCGTCCAAAGCCGGCATCGCCGGCATGACCCTGCCCATTTCCAGGGATTTATCGAGCCGGGGCGTGCGCGTCTGCACCATAGCGCCGGGCCTGTTCCTGACGCCCATGTTCGATGGTCTGTCCGAGGAATTCCAGCAATCCCTTGCTTCCTCCATCCCCTTCCCGCAACGTTTGGGGACGCCTGAGGAATATGCCGATCTGGCCATGTATATTATCACCAGCGGCTATATCAACGGCGAGACGATCCGCCTTGACGGAGCGTTGCGCATGGCACCCCGCTAGGTGCCGCAAGGTCAGCCATAGATGAGGTAAGGAACACCAAGCAGACCACAGGGGAACAAAAGATACAGGGGAGGCCAGACCTCTGGAAAGCGGAGGATATCATGGCGACTTCGAATCAAAGTTGGTCGGTACTCGACAAAAAACAGTTCCGCGGCGACCAAAGCATTTTCGATCAAGGCGAGATGGGCGACGCCGTGTTCGTCATCTAATCGGGCACGGTGGAGCTTTTCAAATTAGAGGAAGGCAGGCGCATAAGCCTGGCCACCTTTCGCGCCGGAGAGATTTTCGGCGAAATGGCCATCCTGGACGATGGTCCCCAATTGTCATCGGCCCGCTCGCTGGAGAATTCCCTGATTGTCCGCATCCCCTGGGGAATGATCGATGAACGGCTGGCCAAAACCGATAAATTCCTGCGGGGGCTGCTCCGCACCCTGGTCAGCAATTTGCGCATTTTGCACAACGTCACCATGAAACGGCCGCGCAGTGCCAAGGATTACCTCAACGCCATCGATTTTCATCTGCAGGGTCTGCGTAAATATATCGGAATGCTGTCGGCCGAAGAGGTGCGTGAAGACAGCCGGCCCCGGCTCGACGCCATGGGTATCCTGACCCGCGAGCTGATAGAGGTTTTCGAGGGTCATGATGACAAGCGGGAAAGCGCCTTGGACGAATCAGACCTGTCGCCCCAGGGCAAACCGGAAAGAATTCCCGACGCCAATCCTGATTGGGAAAGTATGTAAAAAAAAGGCTGGCCCTAATCCGGGCCTATCTTTCCGGCCACAGGTTCGGGTGGTTTGGGTGGGCTTACCAAATCCTTGCCAATCGCCATGGCCCCAGGACAAGCCCCACAATATCGGTCCAGCCGCCGCCCGCGAAGGCGCCCGACGGGATGAGCAGTTCACTGGCCTGACTTCAACCCATCGCAAAGGCTCTTTGGAACCTTTCCCTTCTGATCAATTCTGTGCCCGTCCCCCTCCCAGCCGTCCCAGGGCCAAAGCCAGGGCCGCCACCGATACGGCGGTGATCAGCACGGCCAGGGGAAGTTGAGTACCGTCCGAAAAAAATCCAATCACGAAGGCGGCCACCGTGGCCATCATATTTTGCAGGAATCCGATCAGGCTGGACGCCGTGCCCGCATTGCGCGGGAAAGGGGTAAGGGCACCGGCCATGGCTTGGGGCTGGACCAGGGAAAAGCCGAACATGAAGATCAGCAACGGGAAGAACACTACCAGGGGATCATCCAGATCACCCAGGCCCAGCCGGGCAGGGCCAGGCCCAGCATGGAAAGCCCGCCCGCCACCGCGATCAGACAGCCGATGCGGATCAAGCGGTCGATACCCAGGCGGATCACCAGCCGCCCGCCGATCATGATGGCGCAAAAATGTCCGGTCATGATGACCGCGAACATGGTCCCGAACGCGGTCGGCGTGATCCCGAACCCACCGATCAGGATGGCTGAGGCGGCGGTCAGGACGGCTCCCAGGCCGGCCAGATTGAGTCCGCCCACGGCCATATAGGTCAGAAACGACCGGTTGCGCAGAATGCGCCCGAAATTGCCCCTGAGGCCGGCCCGGCTGAACGCCAGGGGATCCCGTTCGGCCTGGATCTCGGTGAAAAACAGCCAAAAACAAACCAGAACGATGCCCGACAGGCTGGCCATATAGAAAAAGACCGAACGCCAGTCCAGGTTTTGGGACAAGTAGCCGCCGATCACCGGCGCGGCGATGACCGAGGCGGCGCCCACCAGCATGATGGTGGATAACAACCGCCTGAGCCTCTCCCGGGCCAGAATGTCACGCGCCGCCGTATTGCTCAAAAGCCGCCCCGGCGCCGCTACCAGCCCTGCAGGAAACGCCAAAGGGAGAGCATCTCCACATCCGGCGCGAAGGCAGCACCCAGCGAACAGGTAAAATAAAAACCGACCGCCCCGATGATTACCGGGCGGCGCCCGAACCGGTCGGACATGGCCCCCAGATCAATTGCCCGATGGCCGCTCCCAAAAACAAGGTAGCCAGGGAAAATTCGATGGTGCTCACCGGTACGCCCAGGCCAAGGGCCATGGCCGGCATGGCGGGCATCGAAGTATCGATGGCTGTGGGCCGCAACATGGTCAGGGAGCCAAGCAGCGCCACCAGTAGGAAAAGACGGGCGCGGGTGAGGTCAGCCATGGGCAAAATCTATCCCAAACTCCACACCCTTGAAAACAACCCCGCCATAAAGCATTTGTCGCCTGCCCGCGCTGATGATATCTGAACGGGATTACAAACTGGGGAACGCATCATGAAAAAGATCGATATCTTCAATCATATTCAGCCCGAACGTTATTTCGAGGAAATTTCCAAATTGGACGGCGCCAAGGGCGGGATCGGGCAGCGCACGGCATCGGTGTCGCGCCTGCGCGATCTGGACGGGCGTTTCCGGGAAATGGACGAGTTTGGCGATTACCGCCAGGTGGTGACCATCCCCGGCCCCCAACCCGGCAATCTGGCGGGCCCGGAAAAGGCCGCAGAAATCGCCCGCATCGGCAATGACAGCATGGCCGAGCTGGTGGACCGCTATCCCGACCGTTTCGCCGGTTTCGCCGCCAGCCTGGCGCTTAACAACCCGGATGGGGCGGTGGAAGAAGCGAGGCGCGCCGTGACCCAATTGGGGGCCAAGGGGATCGAGGTCTTCACCAATGTGGGCGGCAAGCCCATAGACGGCGAGGAATTCGAGCCCCTCTGGGCAACCATGGTGGAATTGGACCTGCCCATCTGGCTCCATCCGTCGCGCAGCGCCAATCAGTCCGAATATTCATCCGAGAAAAAATCCCACTACGAGATTTGGTTCACCTTCGGTTATCCCTATGAGACAGGCGCGGCCATGGCCCGCATCGTCTTTTCGGGCATCATGGACCGTTATCCCAGCCTCAAATTCATCACCCATCATCTGGGCGGCGTGGTGCCTTATTTCGAAGGCCGCGTCGGCCCCGGCTGGGAGACCATGGGCACCCGCACCAGCCACGAGGATTATTCGGGCCTGCTGGCAGGTTTAAAGCGCCCCCATGAGGAATATTTCAAATCCTTCTACGGTGACACGGCCATGTTCGGGGGCCGCGCCGGAACGGTCTGCGGTTTGGATTATTTCGGTGCCGACAATGTCTTGTTTGCCACCGACATGCCGTTCGACCCTGAAGCGGGGCAGTTTATCCGGGAAACCATCGCGGTCATCGACAGCCTGGACATTTCGGACGACGACCGGGCCAAAATCTATTACAAGAACGCCGAGGCCTATTTGAAGCTGTGAGAGCGCGCCATGAACGGAGCCTATTCCCGGCAAAATCCAAGCCCCAGATACCAGGCGCTCATCGCCCTTTACCGCCAGATGCATCAAGAGGGCGAGGGGGATATGGCCCCCGGCGACACTTTTTCCGGCCTCTCCCTGGCGCCCCGTATCGGTGAGATCAAGGCGCTTGTTACCCGCTTCGGGGCGCAAAGTATTCTGGATTACGGGGCTGGCAAGGGGCTGTTGCACGGAACCATGAAGTTGGATCTGGGCTCGGCCGGGACCTTCGACAGCCTTCAGGATTACTGGGGGGTGGAGCAAATCACCTGTTACGATCCGGCCCACGCGCCCTTCCAAATTCTGCCGGAAGGCCCCTTCGACGGGGTAATCTGCACCGATGTTCTGGAGCATTGCCCGGAAGAGGATTTACCCTGGATTCTGGACGAGCTGTTTTCCCTGGCCGGGAAATTCGTTTATGCCAATGTCGCCTGCTATCCGGCTAATAAAAACCTGCCGGATGGCGAAAACGCCCATTGCACCTTGCGGCCTCCGGCATGGTGGGAAATTCTGATCAGCGCCATTGCTGGGACATACCCCGATCAGGGTGGCCGGATCGTCGCCGCGCTGGAGCCCGCGGAGGCGGACGGCACAAGCGGGCCCATGACGGTCTTGTTTGAGCGCTGAATTTTTTCTGTACTGGAAACAGAGGGTGCGAAAATATAGCCCTCGCCATGGCTGGTCTTGATGATTTCCAGATTGCCCGGATCTTTTTCGATCTTGGCCCTGAGCCGCCCGATGCGCACATCGATGCTGCGCTCGAAGGCAGGCGTATGATCGCCTTGGGTGAGATCGATGATCAGGCCACGGCTCAGCACCCGGTTGGGATGTTCGACAAAGGCCAAAAGCAATTGATATTCGCTGCTGGAGAGATCCAGCTTTTCGCCCCCCGGTTGGTTCACCCGGCGGCGTGAACAATCCAGCTCCCAACCCGCGAAGCTATAGGTCTGGGAGGGTGTTTCCGAGGGGCCCACGGCGTTGCCTTCCAGGCGCCGGAGCACGCTGCGCACACGGGCGATGAGTTCGCGGGGCTCGTGGGGCTTGGCCAGATAGTCGTCGGCCCTCATTTCCAGACCGATGGTTCTCTCCACCGCGTCGCCGCGCCCACTTAATATAAGAATGCCTACATCGGATGTTTCGCCCAATGTGCGGGTCAGGTTCAGCCCGTCAATATCGAGCAGGCCCAGATCAAGCAAAACAAGATCGATCCCGCCTAGCTTGGCCGTCTCCACCACGTCGCGCCCTTCGCCAAGACTGGTGACCTTGAACCCCGCTTCGGTCAGGCCACGGGCCACCACCTGGCGCAACTCGGCATCGTCTTCGACGATAAGAATATGGGGTGCTTCAGGCGTTCCGGGGTTCATCATCGCCCCTAGGCAAGCGGTTCGATCAAAGCATCCAGACCCATGGCTCCCTTGCCTTTGGGCAATACGGTGAAGGGGTTGATGTCGATGCTCTGCACCGTTTGAGCATTGGCGGCGGCGAATATGGAAAGCCGGCTCAAGGCTTTGGCCAGGGCCCCGATATCGGCGGGCTTGCCTCCCCTGGCACCAGCCAGAATGGGATAGCCCTTGATTTCGCGGATCATTTCCATGGCCACACCCGTGCCAAAGGGCGCCAGGCGGAAGGACACATCTTTGTAGATTTCCACGTAAATGCCGCCCATGCCGAACATGATCACCGGGCCCAACCCCGGATCCAGGCTGGTCCCCAGGATGCATTCCACGCCGCCGCTGATCATGGGGGCGACCAGGGCCCCTTCGATACGGGCCCGGCGGGCTTTCCGCTTGGTCCGGCCCATGATGGCAGTAAAGGCCTGGCTGGTCTCCTTGCGGCTGGCCAGATTGATCTCAACGCCGCCGATTTCGGATTTGTGGGCGATGTCCGGCGAGGCGATCTTGAGCACGGCGGGAAAGCCCAGCTTGGCCGCCGCCTGGGCAGCGGCACTGGCCGAACCCGCAAGCCGCCGCGGAACGAAGGGAATGCCGGCAGCTTCCAGAATATCCATAGCCGCAAGTTCGGTCATGTTGCCGTCCGGATGGATGGTCAGGCGTTTGGGCACGCGGGGCACTTTGGGCGGCTTGCTGGCGCCATGGATCATGGGGGCAAATCCGATCAAAGCCGCAGCCACTTCCATGGCGCGACTGGCTTCTTCGTAAACCAGAAATCCGTCACCTTCCAACTGGCTCTTGATCTCGGGTGGGGTAATCATGGAGAGGATGACCACCCGGTCCGCATATTTTTTGCGGACGGCGGGCAGGAGTGAGCGGAACCTCTCGATCTGCATTTCCATGGTCCCGATGGTCGAAGCGAAGACCACCACCACCTGGTGCTTGCCGGCCCCCAGCAGGATGTCCAGCCCATGGGACAAGGTGCTCATATCCTGGGACCAAAGCGCCGTCGGATCGACCGGGTTGCGCGTCGCGCCAAAGGGGAAATGTTCGAGCAATTCCTTTTGCGCGGCGCGGGGCAGGGGAGGGACGGCCAGCCCCATTTCGTCGGCCCTGTCGGCCATCAGGGCACCCATGCCGCCCGATATGGTCACCAGCCCAATTTTGCGTTTGGTCGGATAGATGCCGGCCATACAGGCCGAGGCCACATCCAGAAGTTCACCGATATCGCGGGCCCGGTAGACGCCATATTGAGCGCAAAGCCCATCGAAGGCCGCGTCCGATCCGGCCATGGATCCGGTATGGGATAGGGTCGCCGCCCCGCCCACATCCGATGAACCAACCTTCAGGATAATCACCGGTTTGCGGTTCTGGCGGGCCAGGTCCAGGGCGTATTTGAAAGAATCCGGGTTGCCGCAGCCTTCCATATAGACGGTGATCACCTTGGTTTCCCGGTCGCCCGCCATATAGGCCATGCAATCGGCCACCTGGACGTCGCATTGATTGCCGGTCGTGACCCATTTGGCCAGACCCACGCCGCGCTGCTGGGCCAGCACATAGATATGCGCCCCGACGGCGCCCGATTGGCTGATCAGGCTTAAGGTGCCGGGCGGTGGAGGTGCCTCATCGGCGTCTCTGAAAATGGCCAAAAACGTTGAATAAAACTTCCGGTGCGTATTCATCAGCCCCATGCAGTTGGGGCCGATCAGGCGCATGCCTGCTTCCCGGGCGATCCCCACGATCCGGTCCTGACGGCGTTTGCCCTGGGCGCCGGTCTCGGCGAAGCCCGCGCTGATCACGGTCGCCGCTTTGACGCCCTTGGCCACGCAATCGCTGACGGCTTGTTCCACGGCATGGGCGGGCAGGGCGATGAAGGCGCTTTCGATATTGCCCTTGACGGCATCAAGGGAAGGGTAGGCCTTGACGCCCTGCACCATATCGGCGCGGGGGTTGATCGGATAGATTTTGCCTTTGTAGCCCGCCTGGCTGGAATTGATCACGGGCCGCCCGCCCTGTTTCAGGGGATCGGTGGAGGCACCAATAACCGCAAGGCTTTTCGCCTCGAAAAAAGGCGCGACCGATCCTGGATCGAAGCGCCCACCATATTTTGCCGCCATTTTTTTTTGCCCCCGCAAGCGAATAAATAGTCATTGGAGAGATGTTAGGGTCACGGCCCGGGCTCGGCAATCTAAAACTGGGCCGGAAATTGATGGCGCTCTGATTAGGCCCGGCCCACGGCGTCGGCCAGATTGAAAATGATTTCCTCCATATCCTCCAGGGCCCGGGTCCGGGGGCCGGTGGCCAGATGGGGGCTCAGCACCATATTGGGGTAGGATTTCAAAGGCTCGCCGGCGGGCCCGGTTCCTGGTAATGCACGTCGAAAGCGGCGCCCCCCAGATGGCCTGAATCCATGGCCTGGATCAAGGCCTGGCGGTCGACGATATGGGCCCTGGATATGTTGACCAGGATGGCGCCCTGCTTCATGCGGCCAAGGGCCGCACCATCGACCAGACCCCGCGTTTCGTCATTCAGGGGGATATAGATGCTGAGAAAATCCGCCCGTTCGAGCAGTTCGCCAAAACCGACATATTGGGCGTCCCATTTTTTCTCCAGCTCGGGCGCCAGGCGGCGCCTTTGGTGATAGAGGATATCCATGCCCATGGCGCGGGCCCGGTTTGCAACCTCCATGCCCACTTCGCCCAGGCCCAGCGCACCCAGGGTGGAACCTTGCAGATTTTTCAGGCCCGGCACCCTGGCCCAATTGGCCCCCGAAATATGATTGACGTCGAACATGGCGGCCGGATAACCCTGCTTGTTCAGGCTGGCGAAATCCAAGGCGCCGTCGGTCTCGCAGATTTTACGCCCGACGGCGAGCATCAGCGCGATGGCGTGTTCGGCTACCGCGGCTTTGATGCGGCGCTGGAAGCGGGGCGTCTTGATGCCGGCCCGCCCGCAGGCTTCCATATCGATATGGCGCGTATCCAGCCCGAAATTCTGGACAATTTTCAGATTGGGGGCGAGGCTCAGTTCCTGGGCGCCAAAATTCAATCCCTCAATGACCAGCCCGTCCGCTTCGGGCAGGGCGGCCCGCAATGCCTCCTGGTCCGGCACCATGCGGACCGATGCGGGATAGAAACTGCCGCAGGATTTTCTGACATGATCGATCCAGCCATGAACATCCGGAATATCGAAGGCCAGATAATCAGTAAATGCCGCTATCCTGGCAGGCTCCACTTGCGGGTCGAGAAGGCGTTGAACGAAGCGGAGAATCTTATCATCTTTAACGGCAATCAGCGGTATATTGATTTCCTTTGGAGGGGAAGCAATTGCGCGGCGGGTGAAAGAGAAAGTAATCCGCCTACCCGTCTTTTCAAGGATAATCCGCATGGCCCGAGTACCTCTGATCGACCCCGACGGCGATCCCGCCTTCGCCCCCTTCGCCGAAACCGTGCGTGCCCAGCGGCGGGGGGAATTTCTCAATATTTACAAACTGCTTTTGCAAAGTCCACCACTGACCGAGGCCTGGTATGAATTCAATAACGCCGTACGCTGGGGGACGGATTTGAGCGGGCGGCTCGGGGAAATGATCATCATCCGCATCGGTCAGATGAACGGATCGGCCTATACGCTGCGCCAGCATATGGGCGAATTGGTTGAGGCCGAGGGCCTGAGCGCCGAAGATTGCGCTGCACTTGAAGGGTGGCGCGAAAGCGGAGGTTTCAGCGACGCGGAACAGGCCGCACTGGCGTTTACGGAGGCCATGACCGAAACCGTCACCGTGGCCGATCCCATATTTGACGAAATGGCCAGGCATTACAGTGAGCGCAATATCGTCGAACTGGCCGTTCTCATCGGCAGCTACAACATGCACACCAGGGTCTTTTAGGCCCTTGAGACCGATCTGGAAAAACCTAGCTGGGCAGTCCCAGGCCTCTCTTGGCAACAATGTTGCGCATGATTTCCGAACTGCCGCCCCGAATGGTTTCGTGGCGGCATTGCATGTAGAGATCACGGATATCCACCGGGCCTTCGGGGGTCTGGATTTTATCGTCGGATGAGCCCAGCCCACCACCCGCTTCTACCAGAAGATCGACGATTTCCTGGAGCTTTTCCGTGCTGGTGATCTTGATGATCGAGGCCGCCGGGCCCGGCGGACGCTCGGCCTGGGTCAATTCCACCGAATGATCGAACAGCGCCGCCCCGGCCAGGGCATCGATTTCCAGCTCCGCCAGCCGGTCGCGGAAGGCATCGTCCTTCATGGCGCCGGTGGCGCGGGCAACTTTTTTGGTCCGGTCCAGGGCATCGAAACAATAGCGGGGATGGCCGGTCTTGAAGCGTTCATGGCTGAGCACCGCATTGGCGATGTGCCAGCCATCGCCCGGCTCGCCCACCATGTTCTCTTTGGGCACCCGAACATCTTCGAAAAAAAACTCGGAAAATTCGTCATCGCCGGCGATGGTAGTGATGGGTTTGACGCTGACCCCCGGCGTGTCCAGATCAAACAGCAAAAACCCGATGCCCGCCTGTTTCGGTTTGGCGTCAGGGTCGGTGCGCACCAGGGCAAACATCCAGGTGGAATAATGACCGAACGTCGTCCAGATTTTTTGCCCATTGACCACATATTCGTCCCCTACCAGTTCGGCCCTTGTGCGCAGGCTGGCCAGATCTGATCCGGAATTGGGCTCGGAATAACCTTCCGCCCAGATCACGTCACCCTTGAGGATGGGCGGCAGGAAGCGTTTTTTTTGGTCTTCCGATCCCATTTCGATGAGGATCGGGCCCAGATGGTTGATACCGTGTTCGGTGCAAAGTTCGGGCGCACCAACGGCGCCCATTTCCTCGGCCATGATGATCTGTTCTGCCAGGCCCGCCCCCATGCCCCCATATTCCTTCGGCCAATGGGGCGCGATCCAGCCCTTGTCATAGAGTTTGCGGTGCCATGGAACGAGCACTTCTGGCCCCTGGCGCAATGTGTGATTGCGCAGACCGGGGTCCAGATTTTCCCCCAACCAGGCGCGCACCTCGGCGCGAAAGGCTTGTTCTTCCTTGCTTTCGGTTCTGAACATAACGTTCCCCTTGGGTTTGGCGCCTAAAATTGATATTAGGTGCCTGAGGGAAGTGGGGCAAGGGCTCCAGATCGACCCATCAGCCAATGATTAACTTGGGAGCGAAAATTCATGACCTTGAAAACTTACGAAACAGTCCTTGTCGAAAAGGATGGCCCGATCACCTGGGTGACCCTCAACCGCCCGGAAAAACGCAATGCCATGAGTCCGCAGCTCTGCTTTGACATGGTCGATGTGCTGACCGAGGTGGATACGGACCCTGAATGCCTGGTGATGGTTTTGACCGGGGCCGGCGAAAGCTTCACCGGCGGCATGGATTTGCGCGAATTCTTCCGCGCCCTCGACGACAAGCCCCGCGAACAGGCCCTGGCCCGGGAGGCGGACCAGCGCTGGAACTGGCGCAAGTTGTCCAACTTGAGCAAGCCGACCATCGCCATGGTCAACGGCTATTGTTTTGGCGGCGGCTTTATCCCGCTGACCGGCTGCGATTTCGCCATCGCCGACGAGGAAGCCATCTTCGGGCTTTCCGAAGTCAATTGGGGTATCATTCCAGGTGGTCTGGTTTCCAAGGTGGTGTGTGAACTTATGAGTTACCGCAAGGCGCTTTACTATGCCTGCACGGGTGACACCTTTACCGGCAAGGAGGCCGAAGAAATGGGCGTGGTGACCTTCGCCGTGCCCAAGGATCAGTTGCGCGACCGGGTTATCCAACTGGCCAACAATCTTATGGAAAAAAGCCCGGTCATCGTGCGGTCCACCAAGGAATGCATCAAGGGCGTGCGCGATATGAGTGTGGATCAGGCTTATGACTATATCGCGGCCAAACAAGAACAGGCCCGATTCCGCGACAAGGAAGGAATCCGCTCCAAGGGATTGATGGAATTCCTGGATAACAAGACTTACCGGCCCGGCCTGGCAGCGGTAAAGCGGGAAGGTTAAACGCCCTGGCGTCTCCGGCATGGCCGATTTGGTTTGGCTGGCCAACGAAAGAATTTGCACCTATGATTGGTGATCAAGTCTGGGTGTATCTATATTCTTTGATAAACCTATCGCCGGGGGTGCCGGCGTCGCCGTCAATGGAGGGACTGGATGGTACGGAATAACGAAAAGCTTTTTACGGCTGAGAGACGAAACCGCCGCGAACGTCATAAGGACGCGACGGTGGCCGATGTAATGGTTGCGCTCGATTCCATCGAAAGCAAAATAGAAGAAAAAATCACCGAGCAGCTCGGAAAGGTCAATGACAAGCTGAACGGTGTGGCCGACGAGGAAGGGGAAAAGGCGAAGGTTTCAGAGATCATGGCCTAAATCCAGTCCATGAGCGAACATATCACCCTGACCAAGAAGGAAATCGCCGCCCTCAAGCCGGTCGATGATGCCTCCACCTCGGTCGTCGGTGCCGCCGAGGAATTGGGCGAAGTGGTCAAGGCCACCGAAGAGGCCACCGAAACCATCTTGAACAACGCCGAAAAAATCGAAACCACCGTGACCAGCATGCGTGAGCATCTTCCCGCCGGCGACCCCGACGGTATGGAGCCCTTTATCGATTCGTTGGATGAGGTGGGCTTGGAAATCATCATGGCCTGCGGGTTCCAGGATCTGACCGGGCAGCGCATCAACAAGGTGGTCAACACCCTCAACAATATCGAAGACCGCCTGCAAAGCATGATCGAAACCTGGCGCATCGAGGAGGGCACGGCCGATACCCACGATATGCAGTTCGCCAAGGATGATGAACGGGGCGACAAGAATCTGATCCATGGCCCGCAAGGTGAAAGTGGCGGCATGGATCAGAACGATATTGACGCCCTGTTCGATTAGGAAATTTATCTGCCGATTGGTTTGAGCAGCTTGGTCGCCTCGTCCTTTTCGTGGTCGAA
>CAZBQG010000011.1:0-245 GCA_964493945.1 uncultured Rhodospirillaceae bacterium | reverse complement strand
TTTCGCTTGGCGGAAATCGTTGAACTTATTGATCTTCAATTCGACGAAGGTGCCGATATCCAGATCACCCGCGCCGCGCACACGGGCACCGGATTCGGAAAAATCGAAAATCGAGCATTCCCATTTCTCGCTGTCGCAATAAAGCACCCCGACGAGAATCGTTCTGCGGCGGAGGTGTCTTCTGCCTTCATTTTCCCCTTCGGGTTCGGCCATAGCGGCAAATACCAATCTTCAAAAAGAATCAT
>CAZBQG010000010.1:0-34086 GCA_964493945.1 uncultured Rhodospirillaceae bacterium | reverse complement strand
AAAGCATCATCAAGTGAAATCCTGAATGAATAATTAATGGGTCCTGAGCCTAGTCGATAATCGTGATTTCTTATGTTTTCCCGGGCAGTTTGGACAGGGTAAAGAGTAAAAATGTTAAACTTGCGCTAGGTTTATGGCCTGCGTTGGATATTAAGCGAGAACAATTAGAATGGCGGCACCTGTCGATCTCATGGTTTTTCAAGCGGCCGTTCCGGTCAATATGTGTGAAAAAATTATCGAGCTTGGGGAAGCACAGGATTCCTTTGGTGGCAAAGTCACTAAAGAACTGGGCCCCGTCATAGATGAGAAAAACGCAAAGACAGAATTGCCCATATCCCATCCGAGCCGGAGACGGCCTGGCTTTACGATGAAATGTGGGACCTCATTTCGGAAATTAACCGGCGAAAATAGCAATTTAATTTAACCGGCATCGAAGTTCTCCAATATTCGGTTTATTCGGAAGGCCATTTTTTTGGCTGGCACAACGGCAATGTCACATCCGCCTTCCGCAAGCTGAAAAATTTGCCGGAAGACGTTACCCGCAAATTGACACTCTCGGTTCAATTGTCCAACCCTGATAACTTTGAGGGGAGGGGGAGCATTTTGAAGTAAATCAAAATGAAAAAGGTGATCCGGAGACCGATGATTTAGCGGACGGGACTCCACGCTCGGGTGAAATGGATTTGACCGAAATAATTCAGCCATAGGGTACGATCATCGCCTTCCCCGCCGTATTAAGGCACCGGGTTTCGCCCATTCTCAAAGGTCAGCGGCGGGCATTGGTCGGCTGGGCCGGTGGCCCGCCTGAAGATTATGACAATTATTAAGCCCCGCGGGGTAGTCTCCATCCACTAGCGGCTTTGACCCGCCAGCCGGGCATTGAGACCTTCCTGGCGGCGCTGAATGGGGGCGGGCCAGCGGCTTTTGATGAAGGCCAGGACAGCCCAGATCTGGCCATCCGTCAGGGTGCCGCCATAGCCCGGCATGTTGGATTTGAAGCTGGGCGGGGCCATGGCCTGCCCACCCCGTTTGGTATAGTTGAAAAGATGCTGGTCAGGATGGTGCCAGGTATGGCCCGTCTCGTCATGGGGTGGGGCACCGAAATGGCCCTCGGGGCGGCGCAGTTTCCAGTTTTTCTCACCTTCCAGGCGGGCGCCGTGACAGGAGGCGCACTGATCGGCATAAACTTTTTTGCCCAACGCCACCTGATCGGCATTGTTTGCATCTGCGCCGGGGTTTGGGCCCGGCATCAACATCCAAATCCCCGCCGCCACGATTACCGCCGCCAAAGCCAGGGCCCATATCCATTTTCCGGTCATGGGTAGGATTATGGGGCTTCCAGCGCCTGGAAGGTCAAGAATTGGTGATCGGGCTGTTGCAGCTTGCTTTTTCGGCCCCCGGCGGGGAAATTTGGCCAATGGCGATGATCCCATAATCCTCGATCACATCAAGGCGGAGACAGATGGCAAAATATGATTACGACATGATCACCATTGGTGCCGGGTCCGGCGGCGTGCGCGCGGCCAGACTCGCCGGTGGCTACGGCGCCCGCTCGGCCATCTGCGAGGAAGACCGGGTCGGCGGCACCTGCGTGCTCAGGGGCTGCGTGCCCAAGAAGCTGCTGATTTACGGCGCCCATTTCGCTGATCATTTCGAAGACAGCGAAAATTACAGCTGGACCGGGCCCACGCCCGGCCATGACTGGCCCGGCCTCATCGCCACCAAAAATACCGAACTTGAACGGCTCAATGGGATTTATCTGAATATCTTGAAGAACAACAATGTGGATGTTCTGGAAGGGCGGGCCATTCTCAGCGATCCCCATACGGTGGAAATCGGCGGGCGTTCGGTGACCTCTGAACATATTCTCATCGCCGCCGGAAGCTGGCCCCGGATGCCCCAAATCCCCGGCATCGAACATGCCATCGATTCGCGCGAAGCCCTGGATCTGGGAAGTCTGCCGGGCCGCATGGTGATAGTCGGCGGCGGCTATATCGCCGTCGAATTCGCCGGCATTTTTTCAGGGTTCGGTACGGCGGTTACCGAAATCGTCCGGGCCGACACTGTTTTGCGCGGCTTCGATGAAGAAATCCGCATGGCGTTGGATGGAGAAATGAAAAAGCGGGGCATTGATTTGCGTGACCACACGGTTGTGGAAAGCATCGAAAAGACCGGCGCGGGGTACAACCTTTCCCTCAAGGGCGGCGGAGAGATTGAAACAGATTGCGTCATGTATGCCACCGGGCGGGGTCCCAACACGGTTGGTCTGGGCCTGGAAGATGCAGGCGTCAAGCTGGCTGAAAACGGCGCGGTCCTGGTGGATGAGGAACTGCGCACATCGATTCCCCATATTTTCGCCGTCGGCGATGTGATCGACAGGGTGCAGCTCACCCCGGTGGCCATCCAGGAAGGGCGTTCCGTGGCCGAAAGACTGTTTAATGATAATCCCATTATCGTCGATTATGCCGATATCCCGACGGCGGTTTTCTCCACACCACCCATCGGCACGGTGGGCCTGACAGAGGCCCAGGCCAGGGACAGCCTGGGTGCGGTTGATATTTATGCGTCCAGCTTCAAGCCCTTGATCCATACCCTGTCCGGGCGGGATGAAAAGACTTTTATGAAGCTGGTGGTGGACGGGGAAACGGACCGGGTCGTGGGGTGCCATATGATGGGCATGGA
Source organism: uncultured Rhodospirillaceae bacterium (assembly GCA_964493945.1). Classification (GTDB taxonomy): domain Bacteria; phylum Pseudomonadota; class Alphaproteobacteria; order Rhodospirillales; family UBA2165; genus CAZBQG01. Next base: position 31,404 of record CAZBQG010000010.1, on the reverse strand, counting down.
TTCGCCGGAAATCATTCAGGGGTTGGGGATCGCGCTTAAATGCAACGCCACCAAGGCGCAATTTGACGCGACCACGGGTATCCATCCCTCGGCGGCGGAGGAATTTGTCACCATGCGCGATAAACGGGCCGATCCCTAACGGGTGCGCCTCCTACTGGGTACGTCTGGGGGTAACGGTGCGGGTCAGCGCCTTTTGCTTGTCGAGCAGAGTCCGGGTGCGCTGGAGGATTTCAAGGGTGCGCGCCTCCTGCTCAAGGCGCAGGGCTTCCTTGGCGCGCTTTTGCTGCTGGCTCAAAGCCCCTCTTTTAGCTTTGGTATCGGCCCGCTTTTTTTTGCATTTTCCCGTGCGCGCCGCATTGGGGTAATCGAACAGGGGATTGTGCACGCATTTGGTCTTGCTCCGCCGGGATTGGGCATCGGCTGGGCCTGCCACGCCACCCAGGAAGATAGCGCCTAAGAAAAGGGCGGCAAGAATTCTGAACATCGCATCCCTCCTTCTTTCCCAATATACCATATTTCCCTAGCGCTTATTGAAAAACGAACCATTTAGGCGTATAGAGTGCCCCCTTTTTAAGACCCGCCCCCTTTTTAAGACTTGGGAGAGAGAGAATAACAATGTCGGCCAAATGGACGCCCGGAAGCTGGCGCGCCAAACCCATCCAACAGGTGCCCGATTATGATGATCAGGCGGCGTTGGAGGCGGCGGAAAAAGATCTCAGCACTTATCCGCCCCTGGTGTTTGCGGGCGAGGCGAGACGCCTGAAACAAGCCTTGGCCCGCGTGGCCGATGGCGAGGCTTTCCTGCTGCAGGGCGGCGATTGCGCCGAAAGTTTTGCCGAATTTCATCCCGACAATATCCGCGATACCTTCCGCGTCCTGTTGCAGATGGCCGTGGTCCTGACCTTTGGCGCCGCCTGCCCAGTGGTCAAGGTGGGCCGTCTGGCCGGCCAGTTCGCCAAGCCCCGCTCGGCCCCCATGGAAAGCCAGGACGGCATTGAGCTGCCCAGCTACCGGGGCGACATCATCAATGGCATAGAGTTCGAGCCCGAAGCCCGCGCCCCCGATCCCCAGCGCATGATCCAGGCCTATAATCAATCGGCCTCGACGTTCAATCTGGTGCGCGCCTTCGCCCAGGGCGGTTTCGCCGATCTGCAACGGGTGCATCAATGGAATATGGGCTTCGTTGCTTCTTCGCCCTTGGGTGAACGCTATCAGGATCTGGCCAACCGGCTGGATGAAACCCTGGCCTTCATGGCCGCCTGCGGGATGAATTCGGAAAATACGCCCCAGCTTCGGGAGACGGATTTCTTCACCGCCCACGAAGCCCTTCTGTTGCAATATGAACAGGCCATGACCCGCGTCGATTCTACCACCGGTGCCTGGTACGACACGTCTGCCCACATGCTTTGGGCAGGCGAGAGGACCCGACAACTGGATCATGCCCATTTCGAATTCCTGCGGGGCATCGAGAACCCTGTCGCCGTCAAGGTGGGTCCGGGCATGGAGGCGAGCGAGCTTATGCGCATTTTGGATTTGCTCAACCCGGCCAACGAAGCGGGGCGCCTGACGGTGATTTGCCGCATGGGTGCGGAAAAAGTGGGCGACGTGCTGCCCGCCCTTTTGCGCCAGGTCAGCAAGGAAGGCCGGAGCGTCGTCTGGGCCTGCGATCCCATGCATGCCAATACGGTGAAAAGCGCCAATGGCTACAAGACCCGCCATTTCGACAAGATTCTGAGCGAGGTGGAAAACTTCTTCGCCATCCACCGGTCAGAGGGCACCCATCCCGGCGGTGTGCATTTCGAACTGTCGGGCCAGGACGTGACCGAATGCGTCGGCGGCGCCCAGGCCATCACCGAGGCCAATCTGTCGGACCGCTACCACACCCATTGCGATCCCAGGCTGAATGCCGCCCAGGCCTTGGAGCTTGCCTTCCTGATCGCCGAATCCCTGAAAGACGAACGCCTTGCCGCCCGGCGCCTGGCCGCGGTCGGGGACTGAGTTCTGGGTTTAGGGTTGCTCACCCATATCCGGGCCGGTCGTGATCCATATTGTGCAGCGCGGCTTCGGCTTCAGCCAGGGCTTCTTCGCCATGGCGGTCCACCAGGGCCTGACGCCCCTCATAGGTGATCAGGGCCTCTCGCAGGCGGGCGAACAGGCTGTCCACCAGATTATAGAAACCACGCTCGGTCAACTCCCATTCATCGCTTCCGTCCTGGGCCCCATTGACGATGGGTAGGAACCATTCCTGGCGGCGCTTGATATTTTCAAAATGAGGCGCGATGGCGATCAAGGCATCCAGACATAAATCCTGGGGCCCTTTATCAGCATAGATCACCTCCCAGTTCAGATCTTTTTCCTCACCCGGATAGACCCGGTCCAGAATGCCCCTGGTCTGTTCCTGGAGGCTTTCGGCCAGTTCCTGGTTGAGCATCTTTTCCAGAGCCATGAAAAATCCGGGCAGAACCAGACGGTTCACAGCGTCCTCGCCATCGCTCCGCTAGCGCCGTTGATCGAACAGTTCGGCGAAGGTGTCGACGATGATCCGGTCAAAGGGATAATCCCGTGCATGGCTGAAGCTGGCCCGTTCCTTGGCCCGCCCATATTCCTCGAAAGACAAGGCAATGACCTTTTCCAGGTCACCGGTCTTAGCCATGAATTCCTTGCCCAATTTGGTCAGATCACCAATGGTCAAATAGCCGTTTTTCTTCTGCGCCTCAGTGATCAGCCGTTCGTTGAACGACGCCACCAGGGTTTCGGCCAGGGCCCGGCTTTGTTAGTGGCGGGCCGAATTCAAGGCATCGGCCTGCTTTTCCTGGGTTTGGGTCTGAACCGGTGCGGGTGCGGGCGCAGGCGCCGGGGCTGGTCCCCTGTCCTGGCCGACCCAGATCATGTCGGCGATGGCAGCACCCTCTTTACATGTATCTTCATTCATGAGTGAGAGGATATCTTTTTGCCCTTTTCATTTCCACCCTTGTCCGCGCTGGGCATAAAAAAAAGAAGCATCGTTGACAGGTTCGGTCAGCCTATTCTAATCCTTGCGCATTCGCTAGTGGATGAAATCTAACATGACCGACCGGCTGACTATCGCGCTCGCCCAGATCAATCCCACGGTGGGTGATCTTGAAGGCAATGCAAGGCTTTTGGGCGAGGCCAGGGCCAAGGCGGGTGATATGGGCGCCGATCTGGTAGTTGGCGGTGAATTGACCCTGTCTGGCTATCCGCCGGAAGATCTGGTGCTCAAGCCGGCCTTCCTGGATGGGATTCAGGCCCATGTGGCGGAATTGGCCAAGGCCACAGCGGATGGCGGCCCGGCGCTGATCGTCGGTGCCCCCTGGCTGGAAGACGGGCATTTGTATAATTCGGCCCTGCTGCTGGACGGGGGCGAAATCCAGGCCCGGATTCATAAGCATATGTTGCCGTCCTACGGCGTGTTCGATGAGGAACGGGTTTTTTCCGCCGGCCCCATGCCCGGTCCCATTTCCTTTCGCGGGCTGCCCTTCGGCCTGATGATCTGCGAGGATATGTGGGGCCCGGAAGTAACCGAATGTCTGGACGAATCGGGTGCCCGTCTGCTTATCGTCATCAATGGCTCTCCCTTCGATGTGGATAAATCGGACCGGCGCCTGTCCCTGGCCGTGGCCCGGGTGCGCGAATCCGGTTTGCCTCTGGCCTATGTCAATCTCGTCGGCGGCCAGGACGAGTTGGTATTCGACGGCGCTTCTTTTGCCCTGGATGGGGAGGGGAATTTATGCGCCCAGGCCCACCCCTGGCGCGAAGACCTGATCCTCACCCATTGGCAAGACGACGGCGCCACATGGTCTCTGGTGCCTGGCGAAATCACCAACGAAGAACCAACCGGAGCGCCGGGCCTGGAAGCGATCTATCAGGCCATGGTTCTGGGCTTGCGTGATTATGTGGCCAAGAACCGCTTTCCAGGCGTGGTCATGGGATTGTCGGGCGGTATCGACAGCGCCCTGACGGCGGCGGTGGCGGTGGATGCGCTGGGCCCGGAAAAGGTCCATTGTGTCATGATGCCCTCTTTGTTCACTTCCAGGGAAAGCATTGATGATGCCACCGGTTGCGCCGGGCTGTTGGGCATCAGTTTCGATACCATCGGCATCGGCCCGGCCATGCAGGCCTTTGATGAAATGCTGGGGGATGCCTTCGCGGGGCGTGAAAAGGATGCGACGGAAGAAAACATCCAGGCCCGGGCGCGGGGCATGGTGGTCATGGCGCTTTCCAACAAACTGGGCCATATGGCCCTGACCACGGGCAACAAATCGGAAATGTCGGTGGGCTATGCCACCTTGTATGGCGATATGTGCGGCGGCTTTTCGGTCCTCAAGGATGTCTATAAGACCACCGTCTTCGATCTGGCGCGGCTTAGAAATTCATATCGTCCAGCCGGCTCCCTGGGACCGGAAGGCCCGGTCATGCCCGAAGCCATCATCACCAAAAAACCCACCGCCGAACTGGCGCCCGATCAGTTCGACGAAGATAGCCTGCCACCCTATGAGGTGCTGGACGATATTCTGAAAAGCCTGATCGAGGGAGAATGCGCGATCCCGGACATCATCGCCAGGGGCCATGACGCCGACACCGTGCGCCGGGTCTGGCATATGCTGGACCGGGCCGAATATAAGCGCCGCCAGGCGCCGCCGGGGGTCAAGATTTCCTCCCGCGCTTTCGGGCGCGACCGGCGCTATCCGATCACCAACGGCTTTACCAGATTGGCTTAAGCAACCCAGGCCTTACCCTCGGCGATCAGCGCTTTTTCCTCATCGCTATAGACTGAAACAATATCGCTGACCGGCGGGCGCAGGCGTTTGTGCAGGCGGAAACAAAGCCATTTGCAGGCCGACACATAGTCATCCAGGTTCACATCCTCAAAATAGCTGGTGGGTACCTTGTAGGGTTCGACCGCATCCATGCGGTCCTTTTCGTAGACCGCCGTGCGTTTGAGAATGCGCCATACCCCGTCCCGCTTTTCCAGAAGATCGAGGAAGCGGAACCAGACCTCCATGTCAAACTCGTAACCGTCCAGATAATTGCGAATGAACAGGCGCACATGGCAGCGGCTGAAGGCCTTGTCGCCATTTACCTCAATCCACGGGCCGCCGATGGCGTGCTTGGTGTGCTCGCCGGGCGCCCGGTCCGGCACCTGGGCGGCTGACCGTTTAACGAATTCCTTGGCGTTGGAAGATATCCAGGAAATATGGATGGTCGCTTCGTCATGAAAACAATCCGCCAGCACGTCCCAATGATCCCCATCGCGGGCATGGCCCCAGCGGACCAGAAGATTGGCGATCTCTATTTCATCAAGCGCGGTTTCAACTCTTGCATCCATGATCTTCACTCTCCCCAGTTTATTCTATCTGCCCAGAATAGGCGCCTTTATGGTCGGGGCAAAGCCCTGTACGGGATACCTGGGATCGCGCTATACCAAAGCATTCGATCATCTTAGGGGAGGGCCCAATGCCACCCGTCTTTAACCAATATTGCAATGGCTGCGGAATCTGCGCGGCCATCTGTCCGACCGACGTGTTCAGCCGGGTAAAGGCCCGCGAAGTGCCAACCGTGCGTTATCCGGATGAATGCTGGCATTGCGACAGTTGCGTTCTGGATTGCCCCGGCGACGCCGATGGGCAAAAGGGCGTGGAGCTCCGCATTCCCTTGCAGATGCAGCTTCTGTGGGTCGATCCGGAAGCCAAACCGGATAGCTATGAAATTATCGGCGATCATCTAGGCTACGATCCGGAAAGCGCCTGGGACATGCCCAAGGAGTAACCTGCAAATGATCGAAATTCACAAAACTCCCATCGAATGCGACGTGCTGGTCGCCGGCGGCGGCATCGGCGGGCTGATGGCGGCCATCGGGGCGGCCAGGGGCGGCGCAAACGTAGTAATCGCCGAAAAGGCCCACACCAAGCGCTCCGGCGCGGGGGCCACGGGCAATGATCATTTCATGGCCTATATCCCGGAAAAACACGGACCCGACATGGAGCCCATATTGGGTGAATTGCTAGACAGCCAGATCGGCGGTTTTCACGATGTGCCCTTGTCGCGCAAATTCCTCGAACAATCTTTCGACCGGGTTAAGGACTGGCTGGATTGGGGCATCGATATGCAGCCCAGCGGCGATTGGTCCTTTTGCGGCCACGCATTCCCCGGACGGCCCAGGATTTGGCTCAAATATGCCGGCGCCAATCAAAAAGACGCCCTGACCAAGGAAGCCAAGCGCCAGCGGGTCAAGACCATCAATTATATGCCCATCCTGGATGTGTTGACCAAGGATGGGCGGGCCATCGGCGCCCTGGGGCTGGATATCAGCGAAGAGACGCCCAAATTGCGCGTCATCCGCGCCCATTCGGTGGTTCTGGCGGGCGGCTCTGCCATCCGGCTGTATCCCTCGCCGACGCCCAGCAATCTGTTCAACAGCGCCTGGTGTCCGGCCTGCACGGGCAACACCCAGGCGACGGCGCTCAGGGTCGGCGCCCGGCTGATCAATATGGAATTCCCCAACCTTCATGCCGGCGTCAAATATATCGAGCGGGCCGGCAAGGCCACCTTCATCGGCGTCGTCACCGATCCCAAGGGAGAGCCGCTGGGCCCCTTCATCACCAAGGCCGACCGCTGGCTGGGTGATATCACCGCCGATGTGTGGAATTCGGTCTTCGGCGATGTAATGAAGGACGGGCGGGGGCCCGCCTATATGGATTGCACGGCGACCGAGCCCGAAGATATCGATTACATGATGTGGGGGTTGGAGCAGGAAGGCAACACGGCCCTGGTGGGCATGATGGATAAAGAGGGCGTAGACCTTAAAAAACACCGGGTCGAATTCATGCAATATCAGCCTTTTTTGATCGGCCGGGGCCCGGAAATCGATATCAACGGCCAGACTTCTATCCCTGGTCTTTATGCCGTCGGCGACGCGGTAGGCAATTTCCGCGCAGATATCGCGGGCGCCGCCACCTATGGTCATATCGCCGGCGAGAACGCGGCCCTGACGGCGGCTGGGCGGGGAGCGCTGGAAGCGGCTGAGGATTGCGATCTGGTGGGCAAGCGCAAGGATCAATATGGCGCATTTCTGGATCGCAAAAACGGTGCCGGCTGGTCAGAGGCCAATTCCATGGTCCAGCAGATCATGAAGGATTATGCCGGCAACGAGGTGCGTTCCGAGACATTGCTCAACGCCGGGCTCAAATATCTCCGCGATCTGAAGCGCCGGGCCGGGGCCGAAATTGCCTGCGCCAACGCCCATGAACTGATGCGCGCTGCCGAGGTCTTCGAGCTGATCGATTGCGCCGAGGCCATATTCATCACCGCCCTGGCCCGCCAGGAAACCAGGGGCACCCATCGGAGGTCAGATTTCGCCTTCACCAATCCATTATTGGGAGGCAAGTTTCTCACCCATTGGCGCGGCGAGGGCGGCCCCAAAGTGCGTTTCCGCGACCGCATCACCCAAATGGAAGGCCATAGCGCCTATTGGGAGGGAAAGCCCAGGGCACGTCAGGCCGCGGAATAGAAAAGAAACGCCCCCGCCGGGTAAATGGCGGGGGCGCCAGATTTTGGTTAGCCGAATGGATCAATCATCGTCGTCTTTGTCATGGTGACTGCGGCGATGGGATTTGTACCGGCGGCTTCTGATCTCGTTTTTTGTGATCTGGCCGTCATTGTTGCGGTCCAGGCGGCGCATCATGAAGGTAAGGGGGCGGTTGAATTCCTCGCCCGTCACAATGGCGTCGCCGTCATTATCCAGGCGCTGGAACTGATCGACCATGCGCGGATGCATTCTTTCCAGCCACAGGGCCTGGAATTCCTTCAAGGCAAGCTTGCCGTTGCCGTCGGTGTCGAATTTGGCCAGCTGATCGCCCCTGGCCTTGGTGATTTCGGCCTGGGTCACGGTGCCATTCTTGTCCCCGTCCAGGCGTTCGAACAGGGCGATGCCCCGGGAAAATCCGCCACCATGGCGCCAGCCATGTTCTTTGGCGTAGCCATAACCGCCGCTTGCATGGCTGGCGACGCTCAATCCGGCACCGGCTACTAGGACAACGGCGACGGCGGCGATGGTGATCTTGATTCCTTTTTTCATCTCATACCTCATCGGTTTAAATTGTTGAGATGCATATTGAACCACCGGAAAGTCGCAAAAGTTTGCCGGTAGGCGGCCTAAAATGTCGGATTTTGTGTCACGGGATACGATTGGCACAGTTTGATACAAAAAAATTTCCCGGCAGGCACCTGGGACAGGCATAGTTGGCCCGGTTATGGAACGCATTTGGCATATTCTGGTGGTCGATAACCACGGCGACATCCGGGATTCCCTGTCCCAGTATCTGACCCGGCACGGCTACCGGGTGAGCAGCGCCGCCGATGCCGCCGGCGCTCGCGGGCTTTTGGCCAAAAGCGCCATCGATCTGGTTGTCCTGGATATCATGATGCCCGGCGAGGACGGCTTGTCGCTGTGCCGCGATCTGCGCCATTCGGGAAATCTGCCGATCATTCTGCTGACCGCCGTCGCCGATGATACGGACCGGGTGATCGGCCTGGAAATGGGTGCCGATGATTATGTCACCAAGCCCTTCAATCCCCGCGAATTGCTGGCCCGCATCAAGGCGCTGGTGCACCGCACCCAAAGCCTGCCGCCGGGCGATCCGGCACCCCGGGGTGATCAAATATCGCTTGCCGGTTGGGTTCTGGATGCGGGGCGGCGCGAACTCATGGGCGAGGATCAGGTGGCCGTGCCGCTGAGCACCGGTGAATTCAAATTGCTGGGCGCTTTTCTCAATCACCCCAACATGGTGCTCAGCCGCGATCAGCTTTTGGACCTTACCGCCGGGCGCGACGCCAAGATGTTTGACCGGGCCATCGACAATCAGGTCAGCCGCCTGCGCCGCAAGCTGGAGGAAGACCCCAAGAACCCGGTCCTGATCAAGACCGTCTGGGGCGGTGGCTATCTTCTCAACGCCAAAGTGGGGCGCGCATGAAATCCTTCTTCAAACGCCTGTGGCCGAAAAGCCTGGCGGAGCAGATGATCGCCCTCATGCTGATTACCTTGTTCGGCGCCCAGATCATCGGGTTCGCCATTTTCACCGATGAACGCCGCCTGGCCGTACGTTCGGTCATGCGCCAGCAAATCCTCACCCGAACGGCCTCGGTGGCCAGGCTTTTGAAATCCACGCCCAAGGCGCTGCATCAAAACGTCGTGGACAGCGCCACCACCCGGCGCCTGCGGTTCCAACTGGCGGGCGAAAGCTCCCTCCCCCAGGCGGAAAGAAGCCCTGCTGAAGAGCTTTTGTTCATCCGGCTATCTGCTTTGCTGGGCAAGGATGGAGGTGATCTGCGCCTGAAGATTATGGAGGAAGGTGGATTTTCCTTTTGGCGGTCCGGGCGGCGTTTCCGTTCCCGGCACCACGATAATGACGATGACGATGATGAGCGCCATGAAAGGCGTCACGGGCCCCGCTTTCCACCCATGGGATTGGGCATATCTCTGAAACTTGCGCCCGATAGCTGGCTTAACGTCACCACCTTGTTCCGGTTTCCCGGTCTAGCCTGGACCTCTGCTTCCCATATTTCTCTTATGCTGACCGCGCTGGTCCTGGCGCTGGTTCTGATTTTCATGGTGCGCCGGGTGACCCGTCCCATGGCCCACCTTGCCACCGCCGCCGACCGGTTGGGCCGGGGGGAAGAGGTGGACCCGATTCCCGAAAAAGGCCCGCCGATATACGCGCCACGATCACGGCCTTTAACCGCATGGGTGAACGGCTGGACCGGTTCGTCAGGGACCGCACCCAGATGGTGGCCGCCATCTCCCATGATCTGCGAACGCCCATCACCTCGCTGCGCCTGCGGGCCGAAATGATCGAGGACGAGGAAACGCGCTCCAGGATGATCGAGACCCTGGAAGAAATGCAGGCCCTGACCGAAGCCACCCTGGCCTTCGCCAAGGAAGAAGCCACGCGGGAGGTTACCCGCCTGGTCGATCTGGCAGCCCTGCTGGACAGCTTGTGCCAGGATTTCGCCGAGTTGGGCCGGGACGCGGTGTTCAGTGATGCGCCCCGCCTGGTCCTTGATTGCCGGCCTGTGGGGCTGCGCCGGGCACTCCGCAACCTGATTGACAACGCCCTGACCCATGGCGATGCCGCCCGCGTCAGGCTGGTGGATGAGGTGGCGGGGATTCTAGTCCAAATCGACGATGACGGGCCGGGTATTTCGGAAGAGCGCATGGAACAGATGTTCGAGCCCTTCCAACGCCTCGAGGAATCCCGCAGCCGGGAGACCGGCGGTATCGGCCTGGGACTGGCCATTGCGCGCTCCATCATCAGAGGCCATGGCGGCGACATTGGGCTGGCCAACCGGGAAGGGGGAGGGCTGACCGTCAGCGTGCGCCTTTCCCGTCCTTCCGTTACCCCCCCGCACCACCCAAGCGCCTGACCAAGGCATCCCACAGGCTTTCGGGAACGGTCCGGGGGCTTTCGGGTTTGGGCGCAAGACCCGGCAGGGGGCGTTTTGGAAGGCCCTGATGGGCCTCCATCATCACATCATGCCAGAGACGGGCGGGCAGGCCACCACCAGTGACGCGCCGCATGGGCCGGCCCCCGTCATTGCCGAGCCACACACCGGCCACCAGATCGGCCGTATAGCCCATGAACCAGGCATCGCGGAAATCCTGGCTGGTACCGGTCTTGCCGGCGGCGGGGCGGCCGAGGGCGGCGGCACGACCGGTGCCCCCGCTGATCACGACGCCCAGCATTTTGTTCATCAGGCCAACAGTCTGGGCCTCAACCACCCGGCCCGGCCCACCGCCCTGGCGCCGGTAGAGGATGTTTCCGGCACCATCGCTGATTTCCAGAACGCCATGGGCCCAGACCCCGGTCCCCCCATTGGCCAGAACCCCATAGGCGGCGGCCAGCTCGATCAGGCTCACCTCGCCCGAGCCGAGCGCCAGACTGGGCGTCGGTAACAACCGGCTGGTCAGGCCCAAACGGCGGGCGGCGCTAATAACACGCTCGCGCCCGGCCCGTTCGGCCAGTTTGACGGCCACCGTGTTAATGGATTGGGCCAATGCCTGCCTGAGAGTGACTTCGCCCTTGAAAGTTCCGCCATAATTGCGCGGGCGCCAGTTGCCGATGGCGATGGGCTCGTCCATCAGCCGGGTATCCGGGCTCAGCCCTGCTTCCAATGCGGCCAGATAGACGAATGGCTTGAAGGCCGATCCTGGCTGGCGCAAGGCCTGGGTCGCCCGGTTGAACTGGCTTTTGGCGTGATTGCGGCCACCGACCATGGCCCTGACGGCGCCCTGGGGCGTGAGCGCGATGAAGGCCACCTGGCCGGCCCCGGCGCGGGCCGCCGCACCTTTCATAAGCCTCGAAATCCGTTTCTCCGCCAGGCGTTGCAGGCCCCGGTCCAGGCTGGTCCGCACAATAATGTCCCCGGCCTGGGGGCCGACGAAACCGGGCAGTTGATCCAAAATCCACTCGGCGAAATAAAGCCCTTCCCGGGCCGGGTTTCCGGCCGGAGCGAAACGCCTTTTATCCCTGCCCGCGAGGCGCGCGCGCTTGCCGGTGATATATCCGGCGGCGGCCATATTGGCCAGGACCTGGCGCGCCCGTTTATCCGCCGCCTTTGCATCCCTGATCGGGTTGAGGCGGGACGGCGCCTTGAGCAGGCCGGCGATGACGGCCGCCTGATAGAGGCTGAGGCGGGCCGCCGGCCTGTGAAAATATTTTCCGGCGGCGGCTTCCACGCCATAGGTTCCCGCCCCCAAATAAACCCGGTTGAGATAAATGGTAAGAATCTGATCCTTGCTGAATTTATGTTCCAGCCAGAGGGCCAGAAGCAGCTCTCTTATTTTGCGCTTATATGTGCGCTGGGGGGTGAGAAACAGATTCTTGGCTACCTGCTGGGTAAGGGTGCTGCCGCCCTGAACGATGCGCCCGGCCCTGAGATTGGCCAGCATGGCCCGCGCGAGGCCAATGACGTCCAACCCCCAATGTGACCGGAAGCGGCGGTCTTCGGTGGCCAGGACGGCCTGCTCCAGATGAGCCGGCAAATCCGCCAGAGCCACCGCCCTGCCCTTTTCGTCCCCAAAGCGGGCGAGGATGGCGCCGTCCGTGGCCAAAAGGGTAACGGCCGGGCGGCGCTGGGCCAGCAGGGCCTTATCCACCGAGGGCAAATCATAGGCATAAAATCCGGCCACAACGCCCAGCGCCAGGGCGGACCAGATGACCATAATCAATGACCATTTGGTGCTGAAACCCAGGAACCGGTAAAGCCGGTTCTTGCCACGAGGTGGCTTAGATTCAGGTTTGCTTTTTTTTGAAGCTGATTGCGCCATTCATGCATATTTGGCGCAAAATTTTAGGAAATGGTTAAGGCATCTCGCAATCGAGCAGGCCGTGCAGAACCTCCGGGTCGATGCGGCAGCCTTTTATATTTGTGCGCCACATCTCGGCACCTGCGAGATCCGTGTTTTTAAGGTTGGCGCGCCTCATATCCGCCTCGGTCAGATCGGCGCCGCGCAAAATGACGCCTTCCAGATTGGTCTGGAACATCTGGGCCAGAACCAGATTGGCGCCCCGCATATCGGCGCCCGAGAGGTCGGATTCGGATAAATTGGCGCCGCGCAGATCGGCGTTGCGGAACGCCGTCCCCCGCAAATCCAGCCGATGAAAATCCGCATCGATGAGAATGGCCCGCTCGCCATCTTCTCCGTTCTCCAGCCAACGTTGATGGTCTTCCAGAATTTTATCTATTTCAGCGGCGTCCATGGCCTGGTTCCCCCTGAGTGCGAGCCCGGTTTGGGGCCCTTATATTTAAACTTTATCACATCATACATCCAGATTGACCACGTTAAGAGCATTTTCCTGAATGAATTCACGCCGGGGTTCCACCACATCGCCCATCAGGGTGGAAAACACATCCTCTGCCTCGTCGGCATGATTGGCCCTGACCTGGAGAAGTGTGCGGGCGTTGGGATCCAGGGTTGTTTCCCATAATTGTTCAGGGTTCATCTCTCCCAATCCCTTATAGCGCTGCATTGAAATGCCTTTGCGCCCCAGACCGAGCACGGAATCCACCAAAGACACAGGCCCGCTGATGACGAATTCATCTTCCTTCGCCGTCAGCTTGCCGTGGCGGGCATAGGCATGCTGCAATTCCTCGGCCCTGGTATCGATGGAGCGGGCCTCGGCGCTGCGGATGACGCTTCCGTCGATCACATAGGGGCCATCGGGCACGCCCCGGAGAACCCGTTGAAAAGACAGGCCTCCGTCCGACAAGGCCTCTCCCTCCCAGCCCCGATCGGAAGGCTGGGCCAGGGCATCAAGCCGCCTGGCCAGATAGGCCGCCGTTTCCGCCGCCTGATCCCTATCGGACAGAATTTGGGGATTGAGCGCACCCAGAATGGCCGCCTGTTCCACAATGTCCAGGGGAATACGGGCCACCAGGCCGGAAAGCTGGCCCTTGATCTGGCGCGCCGCTTCCACCATTTCACGCAAATCGCTGCCCGCCACTTCCTCGCCGTCGGCCAGGGTGAGAACGCAATCTTTCAATCCCGCCTGGATCAAGTAATCGTCCAGGGCCTTGTCATCTTTTAGATAGACTTCCGAACTTCCCTGTTTGGCCCGGTATAAGGGCGGCTGGGCGATATAGAGATAGCCCCGGTCGATGATATCCTTCATCTGGCGGTAAAAAAAGGTGAGCAACAAAGTACGGATATGACTGCCATCCACATCGGCATCGGTCATGATGATGATCTTGTGGTAGCGGGTTTTTTCCGGATCGAAATCGTCGCGCCCGATGCCCGTGCCGAGCGCCGTGATCATGGTTCCGATCTCCTGGCTGCTCAGCATTTTGTCGAAGCGTGCCCGTTCCACATTCAGGATCTTGCCCCTAAGCGGCAAAATGGCCTGGGTCGAGCGGTTGCGCCCCTGCTTGGCCGAGCCGCCGGCGGAATCTCCCTCGACGATGAACAATTCGCTGAGCGCCGGATCCTTTTCCTGGCAATCGGCCAGCTTGCCGGGCAGGGAGTTGAGATCGAGCACGCCCTTACGTCGGGTCAATTCGCGGGCCTTGCGCGCCGCATCGCGCGCCGCCGCCGCCTCGATGATCTTGCCGATCACCTTTTTGGCTTCCTGGGGATGTTCCTCGAACCACTGATTGAGCCGCTCGCCGATGACGCCTTCGACCAGGGGGCGGACCTCCGATGAGACAAGTTTATCCTTGGTTTGGGACGAGAATTTGGGGTCCGGCACCTTGACCGACAGAATGCAGGTCATGCCTTCCCTTGCATCGTCGCCGCTCAGGCTGACCTTGGCCTTTTTGGCCAACCCTTGCGCATCCGCATAGGTGTTGATGGTGCGCGTCAAAGCACCCCGGAAGCCGGCCAGATGGGTGCCGCCATCGGCCTGTGGGATGTTGTTGGTAAAGCACAAAGTGGTTTCGTGATAGCTGTCGTTCCATTGTATGGCCGCCTCGACGGTCACCCCGTCCTTCTCGCCGGTGACGGCAATGGTCGGGATGAGCGCGGTCTTGGAACGGTCCAGATAGGCGACGAAGGCTTCGATGCCGCCTTCGTAATGCATGTCCACGCTTTTGACGTCCACATGGCGGTCATCGGTCAGTTTCAGGGCAACGCCAGAATTGAGAAAGGCCAGTTCACGGAGCCGGTGCTCCAGGGTGGCAAAATCGAACTCGGTGGCGGTGAAGGTTTCCCTGGACGGCAGGAAGGTGACCAGAGAGCCGGTGCGCTCCCCCGCGTCACCGACGATTTCCAGGGGTTTTTCAACCTCGCCATCTTTAAAGCACAGCACATGTTCCTTGCCCTCGCGCCAGATGCGCAGCTCCAGCCAACTTGACAGGGCATTGACCACCGAAACCCCGACGCCGTGCAACCCCCCCGAAACCTTATACGAGTTCTGATCGAACTTCCCGCCGGCATGGAGGTGGGTCATGATCACCTCGGCGGCGGCAACGCCTTCTTCTTCGTGAATATCCACCGGAATGCCGCGCCCGTTATCATTTACCGCGACCGAGCCGTCGCCGTTAAGGGTCACAATGACCTCGTCGCAATGGCCGGCCAGGGCCTCATCGATGGCGTTGTCCACCACCTCATAGACCATGTGATGCAAACCCGATCCATCATCCGTATCGCCGATATACATGCCCGGACGCTTGCGCACGGCATCCAACCCGCGCAGCACCTTGATGGATTGGGCGTCATAGGCTTCGTCGCCGTTTTCGGTTTCGTCTTCCGTCGTTTGATCACTCATATTTTTTTTAACTTCATCTGGAGGTTTCCCAATTAAGCGGGCGAAATCGTGCCTTGGTCGATAGTGAAATACTGGACGTTCCGGCCCAGGGAGGTAAAAACGTCCTGGTCGGTTCCGGTCATCCAGGCCTGGGCGCCCAGGGTAAAGATTCTTTCAAACAGGGCATGGCGCCGCTCTGCATCCAGATGGGCCAGGATTTCATCCAATAAAAGAAGAGGCGCGTGACCCCGACGTTCGGCCTGCAATTGGGCCTGAGCCAGAACGATGGCAATCATCAGAGCCTTTTGCTCACCGGTCGAACAAAAGGCTGCCTGGCGGCCATTTTGGGCATGGCTCACCGCAAAGTCGCTTTTGTGGGGCCCGACAGAGGCGCCGCCGGCCATGGCGTCCCACTCGCGTGACCCGGCCAGAGCAGCCCGCATGCGGTCCTCGGCGGCCAGGGCGGGACCGCTGCCCAGCCAGTCTTCCAGCTCGCCACTCATGGCAAGGTGCGCGCCCGGAAAGGGACCGGCGGCGGCGGCGGATGCCTCATGGAGGTGGCGCACGGCTTCCAGGCGCCTGGCCGCCACGGCGATGCCGTGCCGGGCCATGGAATCCTCCACTCCGTCCAGCCAGACCAAATCCTTGCAGCCGTCGCGCAACAGCCTGGACCTTTCCCGCAGACTTTTTTCATAGGCCGAGACCGGTCCCCCATGTTCGGGATCGAGCCCGTAAATCAAACGGTCGAGGAAGCGCCGGCGCCCCCCCGCGCCCTCTTGAAAAAGCCGGTCCATACCGGGCGTCAGCCATTGGGCGCTGAGCAGGCGGCCCAGGGCGGCCTGGCTTTTTTCCGTGCTCCCCTCGATCCTGACGGTGCGCTTTTCGCGCCCGGCGCCTGTTGGATCGGGCTCCACGCCGGTACCTATTTCGACTTGATGGCCCCCTTGGGCCAGAGTCGCGGCAACCGCCCAGGGCAGGCAATCGGGGTTTTCATCGCCCGCCTCCCGGCGCCCGATTTCGGCCAGACGCGCCCGGCGCAAGCCCCGCCCAGGCATCAAGAAGGAAATAGCCTCCAAAAGATTGGTCTTGCCCGCCCCGTTGGGCCCGACGAGCACCACGGAGCGTCCATCCACTTCCAGGCGGGCCCGGGCGTAACAGCGGAAATCGCTTAGGGTCAGGCGGGTGACGGCCAGCTTGCCGGCCACCTCTCCGTTTTGCATCCGGTCTTTAATTTTTTGGTCCGGCCCAGGCAGTCCGTCAGGCGCCGATGCCCCGCCTAGCGGCGGTGTGCCGGTCGTGTCCAAATGTTCCGACAGGGTCAGATTTCGGTCCTCATACGCGCATGGGCATCAAGACATAAAGGGTACTTTCGTCGCCTGGATCGCGGATCAGCGTGGGCGATGCCGCATCGGCAAGGGTAAAGCGGGCCGTATCCCCACCGATCTGATTGGCGATTTCCAGCAGATAGCGGGAATTAAAGCCGATCTCCATTTCCGGCGCGTCGTAAGTGACGGCCAATTCCTCGGTCGCCGAATCGTTTTCCAGACTGTTGACCGACAGCATAATGTTCCCCTTCGCCAGGGAAAGCTTCACGGCCCGGGATTTTTCGGTGGAAATGGCCGAAACCCGATCTACGGCGGCGGCGAACTGGCGGCATTCGAATTCCAGGACGCGGTCGTTACCTTCGGGAATGACCCGGCTATAATCGGGAAAAGTTCCGTCGATCAGTTTTGACGTCAGGCAGGCGCCGCCAAAGGTAAAGCGGATTTTGGAATCCGACATGTCGATGGTCAGATCATCTTCCATCTCATCGATCAGCTTGCGCAATTCATTGATCGCCTTCCTGGGAATGATGACGCCCGGCATGCTCTGGGCACCCGCCGGCAGGGGATATTCGACGCTGGCCAGCCGGTGTCCGTCAGTGGCCACGGCGCGCAGCAGGGAAGCGCCGTCTCCTTCGACGGCATGAAAATAAATTCCGTTCAGATAGTACCGCGTTTCCTCGGTCGAAATGGCGAACCGGGTGCGGTCGATCAGGGAGCGCATGTCTTCGGCGGACAGGGTGAAGCTATGGGGCAGATCGCCCAAGGACATGACCGGGAAATCCTCGGTCGGCAGGCAGGACAGTTTGAAGCGGGACCGCCCGGCACTGAGAACCAATTGGCCATAATCGCCCGAACAATCCATTTCCACTTCGGCGCCTTCGGGCAGCTTGCGGGCGATATCGAACAAGATGAGGGCCGGCGCCGTGGTCGAACCGGGCGTCGCCACCGCCGCATCGATGCGCTCAACGATGTCCAGATCCATGTCGGTCGCATTCAGGGAAAGATGTCCATCCGCCGCATCGATCTTGACATTGGCCAAAATCGGAATGGTGTTGCGCCGCTCCACCACGCTTTGTACATGGGTGAGAACCCGTAAAAGGAGTTCGCGTTCGATGTTGACCTTCATGGATACAACCTTGCTAAATCACGGCCAGAATGGGTACCGCGATGCACCTGAAGCTTCCCCGTTCCCCCATCCCGCCAAAGGGTTTGGCGGGCTTGACGGTTCGAATAGACACTATAGCAGAATTCGATTGGTTTCGAAGCTTTTTCCGCGCCAAAAAGGGCCTGAAAATCACCCTTCGAGCATACGGCGCAAAAGCTCCACATCTTCGGCGAAAGACACGTCGTGATCGCGCAACTCATCCACCTTGCGCACCGCGTGCATGACCGTGGTGTGATCCCTTCCGCCGAATTTGCGCCCGATTTCCGGCAGGGAGCGCGTCGTCAACTGTTTGGCCAAATACATGGCCACCTGGCGGGGCCTGGCGACGGAACGGGCGCGCCTGGCCGAATGCATGTCCGAAATGCGGATATTGAAATGTTCGGCCACCCGCTTTTGGATTTCCTCGATGGTCACCCGGCGGTCATTGGCGCGCAAGAGATCATGCAGCACCTCCTGGGTGGTTTCCAGGGTGATCTCGCGCCCGACAAGCTGGGTGTGGGCGGCGACCCGGTTCAAGGCACCTTCCAGTTCGCGCACATTGGACGTGATCTTATGGGCCAGGAATTCCATGACCTTGCGCGGCATTTCCACTTCCATCTGCTCTGCCTTGGATTGCAGGATGGCCAGGCGCAGTTCGTAATTGGTGGCATGGATGTTGGCCACGAGGCCGCAAATCAGGCGTGACTTCAGCCGTTCCTCCAACCCTTCCAGGTCGGACGGCGATTTGTCCGCCGAGAGAACGATCTGGCGGCCCTGATCGACCAGCGCATTGAAGGTATGGAAGAATTCCTCCTGGGTCGCGTTGCGCCCGCCGATGAACTGGACGTCGTCGATCATCAGCACATCGACCGAGCGGAATTGTTCCTTGAAATCCACCGTATTCTGTTCGCGGAGTGCCCGGACAAACCGGTACATGAACTTTTCCGCCGACATATACATGATGGTCCGGGAAGGCTCGCGCTCGGCGATATCCCAGGCGATGGCATGCATGAGATGGGTCTTGCCAAGGCCCACGCCGCCATAGAGAAACAGCGGATTGAAGGGCACGACGTCTGCCTCGGCCACGCGCCTAGCCGCCGCATAGGCAAACTCATTGGGCTTGCCGACGACGAAGTTGGAAAATTTAAACCGGTTATCCAGGGGCCCCGAAATCTGCTCGCCTCCGTCTTCGGCGGCCTGGACCGGATCGCTGGACTGGCCGATGCGGGCCGTGGGCGTGGCCCTAGCCGTCCTGGTCGCCTGCTTGGGCGTTGATTTCTGTTTTTTCCCGGCCTTGCTTTTGGCCTGGATGGACACCTCGACCGATTTGATGGCCGGGTTCTCATGGGCCCAAATTTCGCGCATCCGGTCCACATAATTGGCCACCAGCCAATCGCGCATGAAGCGACTGGGAACGGTGATCCACACCCCATTGCCCTGCAACCCCCTGAAGCTCACCGGTTTCAGCCAATTCTCATAGGCGGATTCACCGATTTCGGATCGCATTTGATCGCTGACTCGGTGCCATTCGGACAATAGTTGATTGTCGTCTTTTTCGGTGCTCATGGCGGTCAGCTCTTTAAACCGATTAAACAATAACGCGGCATAGTCCGGTGCCTTCATTAATCTGGACGGTTTTCAAGTGAAAATCCGTCTTTAAATCACCCGCGGAAAAATGCAACCGCACCCCTATAAACTCTCCGCCTCGACAGAGCCCGCCATTACGCATTTTACATGCGCTTTCACTGTTATTACATTTAAGCTTTACTACCCACCTCTTTGGGAAATGAGTTTTTTATTTAAACAGAAATCAGAAATAAAGAATAGACCCCTGACTTCCCACCTGACCCCGAATAGAAACAGTTTTCTTTCTACGAACCAGTCGATCCGCAGGCCTTTAACTGGATGGGAATCTACAGCCCGATTATTTCTGATTCAACAGGTCTGAATAGGGAACGTCGCAAATAAAATTCTTGACAGGTTCAAGATTTTCGAGTCCCGGCCTCCTGATGGGCACGAAAAAGCCGCGTTCATAACGAACGCGGCTGGATGAGCCTCCAGGACTTTGCCAATTAAGTGTGGCGTCAACCTTCCATGGCGTTAATACGCTTGGAAAGCCGGGACAAAGACCGGGACGCCGTGTTGCGATGGATAACGCCTCTTTGGGCGCTGCGCATGATATGGGGCTGGGCGGCCTTGAAGGCTTCGCGCGCCTGGCCCGCATCACCGCTGGCCAGAGCCAGATCGATCTTCTTGAGATGGGTCCGAAGGCGGGTCTGGCGCGAACGGTTGACCGCAGTACGGACCTTGGTCTGCCTGATCCTTTTTTTAGCCGATTTATGGGTGGCCATGGATTTCCTTTATTTTACTGGTAATACATCAACTTACAGAGCGCGCCGGGTTATAGAGCCGGAGACGGAGCCCGTCAAGCCCCAGGGCATTGCCAGCCCCAATACCAGCCCTAATGGGTGAACTTTCTGGCCGGGCTCAAAGAAAAGCGAAGCGGCAGGACGCCACCCTGGGCGGCGGAAAATTCCAGTTTGAGCAATTCGCCTTCCCGGCGGAAAGAGGTTTCCTTGAAGACCTGCCAGCCAAGCTGGGGAAGAATTCGGCGGTAGAATTCCAATACTTGGCGCCGGGTGGTGGTGCCGCTTACCGGACTGACCACGATACGGCCCTCGGGCGAATCGAAGATCAAAGGCTCTGAATTGGCGGATTTCAGCCCATTCATCAAGGGCAGGTCCTGGATACCGGGAACAAACCCCTGGTCAACTCCTTGGGCCCGGGCCGGCATGGCGCCCATCAGAACCATGGCAAACAGGATCAAACCCAACAGTTTCGCATATGCGGTCCTTGAACTCATGACCTGACCCTTCATCATCGCTGGCGCCTGGAACAATAAAAGGTGGACCGTCCGCCCTGCACCATTTTTTTTATGCCGCCGCTTTGTTCTATATCACAATCGCATCCCGGACAGGCCTCTCCATCCCGGCCATAGACGGAAAAATAATGCTGGAAATATCCCAGCTTGCCGTCCGGCAGGGCGTGATCGCGGATCGAGGAGCCGCCCGCCTCCACGGCGTCGGCCAGCACCTGACGGATAGCGCCGGCCAGCTTCCGGGCTCGCCCACCCTGCACGCTGCCCGCTTTGCGCCGGGGCGAGATGCCCGCCCGGAAAAGGCTTTCGCTGGCATAGATGTTGCCGATCCCGGCGACCAGGCGCTGGTCCATCAAAAGAGGCTTTATAGCGCCCACCCTACCTTTAAGCCTGGCAGCCAGAACCTCTCCGCCGAAGGAATTACTCAGGGGATCGGGCCCCATGCCTTGCACCAGCTTATGCGTGGTGAGCCCGCCCGGCTCGATCAGATCCACCAGACCGAAACGCCTGGCGTCACGAAAGCGCACCACACAGCCATCATCGGTGATCAAATCCATATGATCATGCTTGGCGGGCGGCGGCGGCGGGAGAGTGTCCGGCAGAACCATCAGATGCCCGGTCATGCCCAGATGAAACAGCAAGGCGCTTTCATCTTCGACATGGATCAGCAGATATTTAGCGAGGCGGGCCACATGGGTGATGCGCTGGCCGCTCAGGCGCTCTTCCAGCCCCGGGGGCACGGGACGGCGCAAATCCCGGCGCCTGACGATTACCTTGGCCAGGATGCGGTCTTCCATCACGGGGGCGATGGCGCGGCGCACGGTTTCGACTTCGGGCAGCTCGGGCATGGCAACAACGTAGCCGTTTCCATAAGGTTAGGCTATGGTCTAGCCATGTCAGGCAACAACAATTCCAATTCGGCGGGACCGGAAACCCATTTCGGCTTCCGGCAGGTGGCGGAGGCGGAAAAATCCGGCCTGGTCAAAGCCGTGTTCGACAGTGTGGCACCCCGCTATGACCTGGCCAATGATTTGATGAGCGCGGGCGTGCACCGTTTGTGGAAGGCGGCCATGATCGACCGGCTGGCGCCCAGGCCCGGAATGCGCCTGTTGGATCTGGGCGGCGGTACGGGCGATCTGGCCCAGCGCTTCCGGGCGGGCGGCGGAAAAGACGTCACCATCTGCGACATCAATGCCAGCATGCTGGCCCAGGGCCGCGCCCGGCTTGTAGGAAAAGACTTAAAGGGTGAGACCAAATTTCTCTGCGGCGATGCAGAGGCCCTGCCCGTTGCGGACGCATCCATGGATGCCTGCGTCACCGCCTTTTGCCTGCGCAACGTGACGCGGCTGGAGCGGGCGCTGAGCGAGGTAAAACGCGTGCTTAAGCCGGGCGGCTATTTTTTGTGTCTTGAATTCAGCCAGGTCACCCTGCCCTTGCTGGACAGGCTTTACGACGCCTATTCCTTCAAAATTCTGCCCAGCATCGCCGGTACGGTGACCGGAGATAAAGACGCCTATGTCTATCTGGTGGAAAGCATCCGGCGCTTTCCTGATCAGGAAAGCTTTGCCGGAATGATCCGGGGCGCCGGGCTGGAGCGGGCCGGATACAGCAATCTTTCGGGTGGCATCGCCGCCCTTCATTGGGGCTGGCGCCTTTGAAACGGGTATGGGCGGCAAAAAGGGCTGAGCCATGAGCGGCGGTCTTCGCAATATGGCCCGGCTTTTGGGTCTGGCCCGCACCCTGGCGCGCCACGATGTTCTGTCGCCCTTGCGCCAAGTGCCGGGCGGCGGATTGATCGCTGGCCTGGGCAAATTGCTGGCCCGCCCCAAGGGCGAGGGACGCATCGGCGAAAGGCTGGCCCGTGCCTGCGTCGAATTGGGACCCTCATTTATTAAGCTGGGCCAGGTTCTGTCGACGCGCTCGGACTTGCTGGGCGAGGAAATGGCCGGTGATCTGTCGGCCCTGCAGGACCGCCTGGATCCCTTCAGCGGGCATGAGGCACGGGCCACCATCGAGGTGGAATTGGGCGTCCCCCTGGAAGAAGTCTTCAGCCAATTCGATGATGTGGCCCTGGCCGCCGCTTCCATCGCCCAGGTTCATCTGGCGACCACCAGTGACGGGCGGGAAGTGGTGGTCAAGATTTTGCGCCCCGGCGTCGGGGAGGCCTTTGCCAGACATCTGGACCTGTTTTACTGGCTGGCCCGGCTGGTAGAACGCAACCGGCCCGAACTGCGCCGCCTGAAACCGGTGGAGGTGATCCGGGCCTTCGAGGAAACGGTCCGCCTGGAAATGGATTTGCGCCTGGAGGCCGCCGCCGCCGAGGAGCTGGCCGAAAATTTCGCCGAAGAGCCATTGTTTAATGTGCCGGAAATCGATTGGGGCCGCACGGCCAGGCGCGTCCTCACCCTGGAGCGGGTGCGGGGCATTCCCATCGATCAGCGCGAAAAGCTGATTGAGGCCGGCCTGGACCCGGATGAAGTTCTGCGGACCATGGCCGGGGCTTTTTTCAATCAGGTGTTCCGCGACGGGTTTTTCCATGCCGATTTGCATCCGGGAAATATTTTCGTGGGTGAAGACGGATCCATATTGGTCGTGGATTTCGGCATCATGGGCCGGCTGGACCGGTCCACCCGGCTGTATCTTGGTGAAATGCTCATGAGCTTTCTGATCCGCGACTACCAACGAGTCGCCGAGGTTCATTTCGAAGCAGGATATGTTCCGCCGGACAAATCGGTGCAGGCTTTTACCCAGGCCTGCCGCTCTATCGCCGAGCCCATCCTGGACAAGCCGCAAAACGAAATTTCCTTCGCCCGCCTCATGGCTCATCTGTTCCAAGTCACCGAAACCTTTGAAATGGAAACCCAGCCCCAGCTTTTATTGCTACAAAAAACCATGCTGGTGGCCGAAGGCGTGGGACGCAAACTCTGCCCCGAAGCCAATATGTGGTTCCTGGTCCAGCCATTAGTCGAGGCCTGGGTGGTGGATAATCTGGGCCCGGAAGCAAGGATCACCCAGATGCGCGATTCGGTCGCCGATGGCCTGAAACGCCTGCCCGGCATTGTTTCGGATATTGAAAACAGCGCCTCGGCCTTTGCCCGGGGCGGGGTCAAGCTTCATCCCGATACATTGCGCCAAATCAACGCTGCCGGAAGCCACGGGCGCCCCATCCCGTCGGGCGTCTATCTGGGCGTCATATTGCTTTTGATGCTGGCCCTTATCCTGGTTTGAGCAGCCTGCCTTGCCAAATGGCACTTAAACGGTTACCTTAACTACAAAATCAAAACGTAAATTTTGTGGAATTCCACATGCCAGATGGGAAAAGGGTTCTTTTGATCGTTTCGGGTGGCATTGCCGCCTATAAAAGCCTGGAACTGGTGCGCCTTTTGGGTGCCGATAACATAGACGTGCGGGCCATCCTGACCGCCGGAGGTGCCCAGTTCGTCACGCCGCTGTCCCTGGCCGCCCTCACCGGTAATAAAATCCATCAGGAACTGTTCGATCTGACCGATGAAAGCGAAATGGGTCATATCCAGCTATCGCGCGCCGCCGATCTGGTGGTGGTGGCGCCGGCCAGCGCGGACCTGTTGGCCAAAATGCGGGCCGGCCTGGCCGATGATCTGGCGAGCACGGTCTTGCTGGCCACCGATAAGCCTGTGATGGCCGTACCCGCCATGAACCACCGCATGTGGAGCCACGCCGCTACCGCCGAAAATATATCCGTGCTCGCGGCTCGGGGCATCCAATTCATCGGCCCGGATGTTGGCCCCATGGCCTGCGGCGAATTCGGCCCCGGGCGCATGGCCGAGCCCGCCGAAATTGCCGGGGCAATGCGGAGCGCTTTAAGCGCCGGGCAAAGCCTGGCCGGGCTGAAGGCTGTGGTCACCAGCGGACCCACCCATGAGGCGCTGGATCCGGTGCGCTATATCGCCAACCGGTCATCGGGCCGCCAGGGCCATGCGGTTGCCCGGGCCCTGGCCGAGCAGGGGGCTGAAACCGTTCTCGTATCGGGCCCGACGAATTTAGATGATCCGCCCAGCGTCCGGGTCTTACGGGTCTCCACCGCCCAGGAGATGCTGGGGGCGTGCCAGGATTCCTTGCCCGTCGATATCGTCATTTGCGCCGCCGCCGTGGCCGATTGGCGGGTGGCGGAACCGGCTTCGACCAAGATCAAGAAAAATGGTACGGCGCCGGTGCTGGAGTTGGTGGAAAACCCCGATATTCTGGCCCAACTCAGCCAGCCCGGAAAAGACCGCGCCCGCCTGGTGGTGGGTTTCGCCGCCGAGACCGGATCGCTTGTCGAGCGGGCCGTTGCCAAACGGAAACATAAGGGATGCGATTGGATATTGGCCAATGACGTCTCGCCGGGCTCGGGCGTTTTTGGTGGCGAGGACAATTCCATCCATCTGATCGACGAAGAGGGCAGCGCCGAAGGCTGGCCTAAAATGTCGAAAATGGATGTCGCCCGCCGCCTGGCCCGGCGCATCGCCGGCCATCTGGAGAAGGCCGGCTGATGGAAGAGGTCACGGTTTCCGTCCAGCGCCTGGCCCATGGGGCAAACCTTCCCCTGCCCGCCCCGGCCAGCCGGCTTAGCGCCGGTGTCGATCTCCATGCCGCCATTGCCGAACCCATGGAACTGGCGCCCGGAGCCAGGGCCATCATCCCCACCGGGCTGGCCATCGCGCTCCCCGCCGGGTTCGAGGCCCAGGTCCGGCCCAGGTCCGGCCTGGCCGCCAAATGGGGCGTTACGGTTCTCAACAGTCCAGGCACGGTGGATGCGGATTACCGGGGAGAGATCGGCGCCATTTTGATCAATCTGGGCCAGGAGAGTTTCACCATCGAGCGGGGCATGCGCATCGCCCAAATGATCATTGCCCGGGCCTGCAGCGTGGCCTGGAACGAGACCGACGAGCTGCCAGAAAGCGGGCGGGGCGCGGGCGGGTTCGGCTCGACTGGAACCGATGCCGGGAGCCCCGGCTGATGCTCCGCCTTTCCAAAAAAATGTGGTTTACCATCGAGGCCGTGGTCGATATCGCCTTCCATGCCGGTGGCCAGCCGGTGCAAAGTCATCAGATCACGCGGCGCCAGGGCATCCCCAAGCGCTATCTGGAACAGGCCCTGCAGCAATTGGTGCGGGCCGGCATCCTGACCGGCATCCGGGGACCCCAAGGCGGCTACCGTCTGGCCCGGGAACGTAGACGTATTTCCATCGGTGAGGTGGTGCGTGTCGTGCAGGGCATGGAAAATCAAAGTGATCCCCTGGCCGGCCGGGACGGATCGGAACTGGCCACCAAGGTCATCCACCCCCTTTTGATGGAATTGCAAGACGATATCCTGGCCCGTCTGGACGATGTCACCGTGGCCGATCTTTGTAACCGGGCCGACCGTCAAGGGGTTGCCGCCGATAACCGGCCCAACCTGGATTTCAATATTTGAGACGAACCATGATTGAGATGAGGAAAAACCCATGACCACGCCGCCAGGCGAAAAGGCAGAAATCCGGGGTCTGATTTATGGCGGTATCTTGGGCACCGTCGGCGCCACGCCCCTGGTCCGCCTGAACCAGATTCCGGCCCGGGACGGGTGCATCGCGGATATGGTGGCGAAATGCGAATTCTTCAATCCCCTGGGATCGGTCAAGGACCGCATCGGTCTGGCCATGGTCGAGGCGGCCGAGGAGGCGGGCAAGCTGGGCCCGGACAGCGTCATCGTCGAGCCCACCTCGGGCAATACGGGCATCGCGCTGGCCTTTGTCTGCGCCGCCAAGGGATACCGGCTTATCCTGACCATGCCCGACAGCATGTCCATCGAGCGGCGCAAGATGTTGTCGCTGCTGGGTGCCGAATTGGTTCTCACCCCCGCCGCCAAGGGCATGCCCGGGGCCATCGCCAAGGCGTCGGAAATCCTCGACAAAAATCCCCATTCCTTCATGCCCCAGCAATTCAGCAATCCGGCCAATCCGGCCGTTCACCGGCAGACGACGGCCGAGGAAATCTGGCTGGATACGGACGGCGCCGTGGATGTGGTGGTCGCCGGTGTCGGCACCGGCGGCACGTTGAGCGGTGTGGGCGAGGTGATAAAATCCCGCAAACCATCCCTCCGCATGATCGCCGTCGAGCCTGAAGACAGTCCGGTGATTTCCGGCGGCATTCCCGGACCCCATAAAATTCAAGGGATCGGCGCCGGCTTCATTCCGGACAATCTGAACACGGAACTGATCGACGAAGTGATCCAGATCGGATCGGAAAGCGCTTTTGCCATGTCCAGGCGGGCGGCCCGCGAAGAAGGCATCGCCGTCGGCATTTCGTCCGGTTGCGCCCTGGCCGCGGCGATCGAGGTGGGCAAACGGCCTGAAATGAAGGGAAAAATGATCGTCGTCATTTTGCCCGATCTGGCCGAGCGCTATCTCACCACCGCCCTGTTCGAAGGGTTGGGATGGACCGAAGATGACGCCTAAGGGGCTCACCGATACCCAGGTTGAGCGCTATGCCCGCCATATTCTGCTGCCCGAAATCGGCGGTGCGGGGCAGGCCAAACTCCTTCAGTCGAAAGTCCTGGTGATCGGCGCCGGCGGCATCGGCTCGCCCTTGCTGTTGTATCTGGCCGCCGCCGGGGTGGGGACCATCGGTATCGTCGATGACGATAATGTGGATTTAAGCAATCTGCAGCGCCAGGTGATCCACGCCACGGAAAGCATCTCCCGGCCCAAAGTGGAAAGTGCGGCGGAAACCATCGCCCGCATCAATCCAGATGTCACGGTTGAGACCCATCACCAGCGCCTGGATGTGGAGAACGCTCTGGAGCTGATCGGAAGCTATGATCTGGTGACCGACGGCAGCGATAATTTCGCCACACGGTTTTTGGTCAATGACGCCGCCTATCTGGCCGGCAAAACCCTGGTCAGCGGCGCCATCCTGCGCTTCGATGCCCAGCTTTCCACCTACCGGGCCCATTTGGGCGGAGACAATCCCTGCTACCGCTGCCTGTTCCCGGCACCACCGCCGCCGGGCTCGGTACCCAGCTGCGCCGAAGCGGGCGTGCTGGGCGCATTGTGCGGCATGATCGGTTCCTTGCAGGCGACGGAGGTGATCAAGGAGCTGGTGGGATCGGAAGAAAGCCTGTCCGGGTCATTACTCATCGTCGATGGGCTGCGCACCGAATTCCGCAAAGTAAAAATAAGACCCGACCCGGCCTGCGCCCTTTGCGGAGCCCAGGCGACGATTACCGACCTGTCCGCCCACGCGGCTTAGACAATCAACCTAGAGAAGGGTTTCCAGCACCCGGTCGGGGGGCGGATGGCCATCGACGAAGCTTTTGACATTGATGACCACCTTTTCGCCCATGGAGATGCGCCCCTCCAGGGTGGCCGATCCCAGATGGGGCAACAGAACCACATTATCCATATCCACAAGCTTGGGATTGATCGAGGGTTCGTTCTCATAGACATCGAGACCGGCGCCGGCGATGGCGCCATCGACCAACAGCCCTACCAGAGCGGTCTCATCGATGACGCTGCCCCTGGCCGTATTGACGATGAAGCAGGTAGGCGGGATCAGTTTCAGCCGCCTGGCGGATAATAAATGATAGGTGGCCGGCGTATGGGGGCAATTGACCGATATGATGTCCATATGGGCAATCATCTGATCCAGGCTTTCCCAATAGGTGGCGTCCAGTTCGCCTTCCAGGTCGGGATGGACCCGGTGGCGGTTATGGTAATGGATGGCCAGTCCGAAACCCTGGGCGCGCTTGGCCAGGGCCTGACCGATGCGTCCCATGCCGATAATGCCCAGGCGTTTACCATTGACCCGGCTGCCCAAAAACGAAGTGGGGGACCATCCTTCCCAGTCACCTTGGCGCAGGATGCGCTCGCCACCGGACAGGCTGCGGGACGTCATGACGATCAGACCCATGGTCATATCGGCCGTGTCCTCGGTCAGCACATCCGGCGTATTGGTCACGCTGAGCCCTTTTTCCTTGGCGGCGGCCAGATCGATATGATCCACCCCATTGCCGAAATTGGCGATCAGCTTAAGATCAGCCCCGCAGGCGGCGATGATTTCACCATCGATGCGGTCGGTAACGGTGGGGACCAGGACTTCCGCGTCACTGACGGCACTGATCAACTCATCGGCGCTCATGGGGTGGTCGTCCAGATTGAGCCTGGTATCGAACAGCTCCATCATGCGCGTCTCGATTATGTCCGGAAGTTTTCTTGTGACCACCAGACGGGGCTTTTTTTGGGCCAAACCTTCCTCCGCGCCCATCTTAACCGGGACAGGGCTTTTTCATCTTTCGGCGTTGCTGCCCGCATAGCAATTAGCCGCGCGATTGTCTAGAGGCGGCTTGACCGGAGTCCATGCAACGTCCTAAATATTAGGCAAGGAGAACAGATATTATTCAACGCGCAAGATTCATCATCCTTTGCCTGATGCTCGGCGTCATGGCGTTTCCCCAGGCCGGATTGGGCCAGGGACCCTCGTCGGGTTCGGGCCTGCCCCTGCCCCGCTTTGTTTCGCTGCGTGCCAAGGAAGTGAATATGCGGACCGGACCGGGTGTGCGCTATCCGGTCGTTTGGGT
Source organism: uncultured Rhodospirillaceae bacterium (assembly GCA_964493945.1). Taxonomy (GTDB): domain Bacteria; phylum Pseudomonadota; class Alphaproteobacteria; order Rhodospirillales; family UBA2165; genus CAZBQG01. The sequence goes on along the minus strand of CAZBQG010000010.1, from coordinate 2,226 downwards.
CTATCGGCGCCGCCGCCTGCCAGTCGAAGTGATCACCGAGTTTAGAACCTGGCGCAAGGTGCGCGATGTGCAGGGCACGGAAGGTTGGGTCCATCAAAGCCTGTTGAGCAGTCAGCGCAGCTTCACCGTCACCGGCCAGACCCGCACCGTGCGCACCCGCCCCGACAGCAAGTCAAAATCCATCGCCCGCGTCGAGATGGGGGTGATCGGCCAATTGCTGCAATGCCCGGACGGCACGGGCTGGTGCAAGGTGGAAGTAGGCGGACATGCAGGCTGGCTCAGGCGCGTCGAATTCTGGGGCACCTATCCGCGCGAAACGATCAAGTAGGATCCAGATCCCCAGCCAGCGCTTCGCGCATAGTCTCCGGCACTATCGCCAGATGGCCGTAATTTTCGTGGGTGATGCCCAGCGTCACCTGGGTTCCGGGCTGGCGGAATTTTTCGGTCTGGGCCGGGCTCATGGGGAAATGCATGAAATGAACCGATGACGCCTTGCCGTCGCCGCGGGACCGTTCCACATCCTCTTCCGGTCGGGCTTGCACCGTTTCGCCCGCAAAAGCCAGAGTTATGCATTGTTCCACGCCGCCCAATTGGGACAATAATCGATCGCGCCGGACGTCATCTTCGATTTCGAACATGACCGTCGCGACCAACTCCCGGCCATTGGGAACCAAGGGATCATAGGCCACCAGCTCATCTTTGATTTGCGCTTCGCCGCCTTTTTCGATGCGTACCATTTCCTGGATTTGATACCAGATGGTCTCGTAGCATTCGAAATAGAACATGGCCGTGGGCCCCACCTCCAGGCGGCGGTTTTTCTTAATAGTGGCGATTTCCGTCCGGTGGCGGGCGCGGTCCGCCTCATAGGCGGGAACGTCGATGATGTCTTCGCGGGTGATGCTTCTTTTGCCTGCCATTACCCTCAATCCAATCCATAGGCGCGGGCCAGGAGCTGCACGGGATGATGCAGGGCTTCGCCCACCGGCTCGCCCAGTTTTTCCAAACCCTGGGCCAAATGATCGCGGGCCAGGGGACATTCTGAGACCAGATAAGCGGCCTTGTTTTCCACCGCCCGTTTGGCCGCCGGCTGGCCAACCTTGAGCGCGACGGGGAAATTTTCCTTCATCACCCCCCAGGCACCGCCATGGCCCGAACAGCGTTCGATTACTTTCGGTTCGGTCTGGGGAATGAGTTTCAGCATCTCGGCTGCCTTGGGCCCCATATTCTGGGCCCTTGCATGGCAGGCCAGATGCAAGGTCACCTCCCCATCCAGAGGCGCCATGCCATCGGCCATACCTTCGTTTTTGGCGATATCCACCACATATTCGCTGATGCACGAGGTGGCCCCGGCCAAGCGCTTGATGTTTTCGTCTTCAGGCAGGATCAGGGGCCATTCGAATTTGAACATGAGGGCGCAAGACGGCACCAGGGCGATGACGTCATAGCCCTTCTCGATCCAGGGGATCAGATCATCCGTGACCCGTTTGGCATTTTCCGCCACCTGGGCCAGATCGCCATGTTCCAATTGGGGCATGCCGCAACAGCCCACATAGGAGACTTGGGTCTCGACGCCGTTCCTGGCCAGCACGGAGCGGGCCGCCCGGCCAATGCCCGAATTGTTGTAATTGACAAAACAAGTGGCATAGAGAACCGCCTTGCGGCCATGGGCGGGCGCGTCAGCATTGATTTCGGGCGGGGATTTGGCGGCGGCGCTGGCGAAACTTTCGCTTTGGTAAGGCGGCAGATCGGCATCGCGGTGAACGCCAAGCCCGAGTTCCATCAGGCCCCGCATGGCGGTATTGGACCGTTTGCTGACCCAATTGGTGAGCCCGGCCATGGACCCCGCCAGTTTGCCGTTGCGGTCCGTCCGGGTCAGTTGGCGGTATCTCAGACCCACCTCGCCATTTTGGAACTGGGCGGCGCGGGTGCGGACCATGAGATGGGGGAAATCCAGATCGAATTCGTGGGGCGGCACATAGGGGCATTTGGTCATGAAGCACATGTCACAAAGCGTGCAGGCATCGATGTTGGGTTTGAAATCCGAGCTGGCGACCGAATCCAGCTCGCCCGTATCGGACTCATCGATCAGGTCAAACAGGCGGGGAAAGCTGTCGCATAAATTAAAGCAGCGGCGGCATCCATGGCATATATCGAAAACCCGCCGAAGCTCGGCGTCGATCTTTTCGCCATCGGTAAAATCCGCTTCCCGCCAAGCCAAAGCATGAC
>CAZBQG010000009.1:0-34943 GCA_964493945.1 uncultured Rhodospirillaceae bacterium | reverse complement strand
CCTGATACGCCGCTTCTTTTCAAATGTTCAAACACCAGATTCAGCCATAACTCCTTGGTTTTCGATTCGCCCCACAAAATTTTTTTCCGGTTCCTTAAATTCAAGGAGTGGGACATATCCGAAATGTCCTTTGGCCATTATGTGTCCATGGTCTCCCAGAATGACAAATCCATCACCGCCATTCCCATATTTTCGTCGCGCGTGGCCAGGCTATCCGCCTTCTATATCCGCGGCGGCGCTTCTATCGAAAAGCCGGAAGACCTGGCGGGAAAGCGGATTGGCGTTCCCGAATGGACCCAGACTGCAACGATTTACACCAGGGGCTGGTTGTCCGATTACATCGGCGTCGATCTGACGAGCATCGATTGGGTGCAGACCGGGGTCGATGAGGGGGGACGAGAGGAGCCGATGGCACCCAATCTGCCAACCGGCCTCAAGCTCACCCCGGTGGCCGACCGGTCCTTGGCCGAGATGCTCCTCACCGGCGATCTGGACGCGGTCATATCCGCTACGCCACCCAAACCGTTCCGCGACGGAGACAGCCGGATCAAGCGGTTGTTCCCTGACCATCGCCCGGCCGAGGAGGAATATCACGGCGCCACCGGCATCTTTCCGATCATGCATGTGCTCACCCTCAAGACCGAAATCCTCGACCGTTATCCCTGGGCCGCCATGAATTTGAACCTGGCCTTCGATGCGGTGAAGAACAATTCCCTGCAACGTGCCCTTGATCCGGGCCATTCGATTTTCCCGATTCCTTGGGGGTTTCATGACGCCCAGGCCGCCCGCCACCGGTTCGGTGAAGATTTCTGGCCCTACGGGCTTGAGGCCAACCGGGCGACCCTTGAGGCCTTTGTCCAGTTCGCCTTCGACCAAGGCGTCGCCCACCGCAAGGTCACCGCCGAGGAACTGTTTCCGGACTCGCTGTTGCAGTTCAGCAAGACCTGACTTATCAGCTCCGCTTTTCAGGGTTTAGAGCATTCAATAGATTCGAAGGGCTGAAAATGTGCACCCAGGTGCCAAATCAGTGAAGCCATTTGGATGAGGTGACTTCCGCCGTTGGATGAGTCTCAGGAGTCTCCCTTGCCCGGCGCTGTCAGGACCAGGGCCATGGCGCCGCAGATCAACGCCAGCGAACCGGCTTCGCGCCAGCCGAGGGGCTCGCCGAGCATCCAGTTGCTGGTGACTACTCCGACCACGGGAGTCATCAGGATGCTCACCGAAGAGACCGTGATTGGGACCAGGGTGATGATGGTGAAGAAGGCGTAGTAGCAATAGACCGTCGGGACCAGCAGCATGTACAAGAGCGCGAGCCAGACGCTCCACGAAAAAGAAAGGTTTGGCAGGCCATCGATGAAGAGCGCCACCATGGTGATAGGCAGACCACCCAGGATCATCATCCAGGCAGCCACCGCCCAGGCCGAGATCGGCCAGCCGGCCTTCTTCTGGATCACCGTGCCGAGCCCCCAGACGACGGCCGAGAGGAGCATCAAAAGAGTCCCCAAAGGCGAGGCCTTGAGGGCCCCGAATTCACCCGAAACCAGGACCAGCACACCGGCGATCCCTAAGACCAGGCCGGCGAAGCGCTTGACCGAGGGCCGCTCGCCCAGCAGGACGAGGCCGAACAGGAAGGCGAAGAGCGGCATGGTGTAGGCGAGGATGGTCGCGTGTCCGGCGCCGATCAGGGTCAGGCTAATGGCCGACAGCACCAACCAGCCGAAGATGGAAAGGAGCCCGGCCAGGATCATGCTGCCCCATTGCCCGGTCGGTGGTGCCAGACCCCCCTTGGCCGAGTGCGCAATGAGTGCCAGGAGCAATGCGCTGAAGGGCGCCATTAACCCCCGGAAGGTCCAGGGCGTAATTTCGATGACGATGTATTTCATGATCGGCCAAGCCAGCCCCCAGCCGAGGGTCAGGCCGATGAGCAACAGGAAGGCGCGGAGCGGGATGCGGGTTTCCTTCATGGCGTCGGTGTCCTTTGGGCCCCAGCGGGGCTAGAGCGGTTCAAGATTGATAGGAAGCATTTGACCGGGGCAAAAGCACCCGGCCTGCGGTGGGGCAAACCGGCTCTCCGGGGGCGTTGCGGCGCTTGCCCGGTACAAAGGTATCGCACCGCGCACCGCGCCTACCCGGAAAACCGGTTTGCCCCATCAAATTGATCCCTATCAATCTTGAACCGCTCTAGGCTGGCTGGGAATTACAATGGTGTTGGGCCGAATGAACAACCTCGTGAGAACTCACATCTAGTTCTCGCTTATGGCTTTTTTGCAGCGACGGCGTGGATCTCGATCAAATATTCGGGATGGGTGAGACTGGCAACGCAGAGGACGGTGTTGGGTGGCTTGATATCGCCCAAGACCTTTTCCTGGGCCCGCTGGAGGGCCGCTGTATGATCCCGGTTGACGAGATACGCGGTGGTGTCGACCAAATCTTCAAGCCCCATGCCGGCGGCTTCCAAAACGGATTGGAGGTTTCTCAGTGCCTGCTCGGCCTGATCATCGATGCCAACGCGGATCGTATCGTTGGGCAGGCGCCCGGTCTGACCGGCGACAAATAGATACCGTGAACCTGGTTGTACTTCGGTGGCTTGGCTGTAATGGGCGCCCGGTTTCCGCATCCCCTCCGGATTAAGGTATCTGACCATATGACTGTTTCCTTGTGTATCTGATCTGGCTTTTGAACTTCTGCTTTCTGTGGAAAAGCGGCTGTCACAATCGATGTTTATTTGTGCAAGTTGGTATCAAGCGTTTGGGCAACTCGAAACCCGAAGAAATGTGATCGGAAGTCCGCGTTATACCTGAGGCGGACCGAGGAGCGAAGGCCCCACGGTCTGAAGAACCAGGAACCCCCGCGGAGAACGCGGAAAGAGCAATCACCTGATAGCCAAGTGCTTCCATCCTGGGGAGCCCCCTCGTAACTTTCATTCCAACAGTCCGCTACCCATTCGCTCACGTTCCCATGCATTTCATGAAGCCCAAATCCGTTCGCTGGAAACGTGCCCACGGTTATCGTCTTTTTTCGATACTCTCCCCTACCAACAGAGCCATCAGCGGATATGCTGGCGTAATTCGCCTGGTCCCATTGTATCTCTTCTCCAAAATAAAAAGACGTCGTCGTCCCGGACCGGCACGCATATTCCCATTCCGATTCCGAAGGCAAGCGGTATTTCCCACCTGTCTCCGCGCTGAGCCATTCCACATAGGCCTGCGCATCCTCCCAGCTAACGTTGACAACCGGACGCTTCCCTCGGCCCCAACCATTATCTTCCGGCTCATGGCGGTATCCCGAAACCAGAACAAAATGATTAAATTCCTCAAAGGTTACCGCGTATTTCCCGAGAGCTATCGGATAGGCGATCTCAACTCGGTGTTGGGGGCTTTCAAAACGCTCACTTTCTTCGTCATTCATGGGCGCGCCCATCATGAATTCACCCGGCGGGATGACTACCATTTCGGGCGTATAATTCGCCTCCCGGAACGTGTCGCCAGGCTTTTTGGCCATTGGTACAGGTCCCTTCAGGCCGATGGGGATAAAAACTTCTGATACGACGAAGTTGTTGGACAGGTCAATTAGGGTCTGAACGGAAAGGTCAAAGATGTCCAGTTTGGAGACCTAAAACCACCGCATTTGATCGGAAAATACTCTAGCCAAACAGCAGCGCGACGATGGCGGCGGCTGCGGCGATGCCGGCCAGATCGGCGCTCAGGCCGGCGACCAATGCGTGGCGGATACGGCGTACCTGGACCGCGCCGAAATAGACCGCCAATACGTAAAATGTGGTTTCCGTCGAGCCCTGCAGGGTGCTGATCAAAATGCCCGTATAGCTGTCCGGGCCGATGGCTGGATCATTTATAAGCGATGCCAGAATGCCATAGGCGCCGGAACCCGAAAGGGGCCGCAAAAGGGCCATGGGCAGGGCCTCGGCGGGCAGGCCGATGGGGCCGGTGATGACGGAGAGGGGCGAGACCAGAATAGCCATGGCGCCGCTGGCCCGGAACATGGCGACGGCTACCAGGATGGCCACCAGATAAGGAATAATGCGCAAGGCCACCTGAAAACCTTCGCGGGCCCCATCGACGAACGCCTCATAGACCGGCACCCGGCGCAAAACGCCAAAACCCAGCAAGCCCACCATCAGGCCCGGAATGATCCAGGGCGCGATGGTGCGTCCGAAAAAAACGGTCAAAGGAACGAGCGCCAGGATCGCGCCCAGTAAAGCCACGGAGACCCATGCCGGATAGGCCAGATCGGCGCCTTCGGTGTCCAACTCGTCCGACGGCGGGCCTTCGAATTCTTCTTCCCCGGCGGCGCCCGGTTGGGCCACGGCGTCTTTTGCCTCTCCCACGGGCCAGAAACGCTGACAGAATTTGGCGGTTATGATAGCGACGGTGGTCGAACAGATGGTGGCCACCAGGGTGGTGGGCACGATGGCCGCCGGATCGGTCGAGCCCGCCGCCGCGCGTAGCGCGATGACGCCGGTCGGCAACAAGGTTACGGAAGATGTGTTGATGGCCAAAAACAAAGCCATGGCGTTGGTCGCCGTGCCCTTATGGGGGTTCAGTTTGTCCAGCTCCTGCATGGCCCGGATGCCGAAGGGAGTGGCGGCGTTGCCCAGACCCAAAATATTGGCCGACATATTGAGGATCATGGCCCCCATGGCCGGGTGATCTGGTGGCACGTCGGGAAACAGGCGCTGCATCAGGGGGCGGACGGCGCGGGCGATGATGACCAAAAGACCACCCCCCTCGGCCACCTTCATCAGCCCCAGAAAAAGCGCCATGACACCGACCAGCCCGATGGCCAATGTAACCGATGCGCTTGCCGCCTCGATCATGGAAGTGCCCAGCGCATCCATGGGCGATTTTGCACCGACGCCTGTATTAACCCACTGGGTTTGGCGCCAGCCCGCCACCGCGAAGGCGATGAAGACGATGGCGAAGAAGATACCGTTCATATTGGTTAGCCAGCTTCGCGCAATTGCCCGGCGTCCGCCCAGACCTCCATGATTTCAGGCGATGGGGCCACCTCGCCCAGATAGACCTGCACATTTTTGATGGTGGCTTCGTGCAGGTCCTGGGCCGCCGATCCGACGCAATCCTCCGGCATGAAGATGTAATATCCGGCGAAATAACCGTCGCGCAGCGTGCTTTCGACGCAGACATTGGTGGCGACGCCGGTGAAGACCAGGCTCTTGATTCCGTTGTGGTGGAGTATGCGGTCAAGCTCCGTGCCGGCAAATCCTGAATAGGTATGTTTCTCGATCACCCATTCGTCGGGGGCGGCCTCTACCTTGTAGAAATCCCAGCCCCAGCTTCCGCCCGCGCAGCAAACACTTTCGTTGCCGCCCAATTGGCGCTTAAGCAATGCTTGGCCCGACAGATAGCGGGGTTCGTAATTGGCCTTGATCCAGATGACCATGGCGCCCGCTTCCCGGGCCGCGCCCACCAAATTCATAATGCGTCCGGCCAGGGGTTCATTGGAGCTCATATCCACGCCCCGCATATTGTGCAGGTAGCCCCCCTCGGCGCAGAAATCGTTCTGCATGTCGATGACCACCACGGCGGTATGGGCGGGATTCAAGCGATCAGTTAATTCGCTCAGGATCTCTGTCATTTCAGGCACTCCTCTTGCTTAGGCGCAAAGTCTAGCATATGACGTCCGCTGGGGAAAAATCATATGGGAGGCAGTCATGGTCCATTACCTAAGCGTGGACGACGTCAAAAGTCTGGTCGATATCAATGACGCGATCACCGCGCTGGAGCGGGAATTCGCCCGCTGGAGCGAAGCCTCCACCGACAATATGCCGAGGCGAAGGCTGAATTTGCCGCGCAGCACGCTCAATGTGATGGCCGCGGCGCTGCCCGGCGATGATATCTTTGGTTATCGGGCCTATGCGCCGCCCATCGGCTACAACATGCTTAATTTGTTGTCATTCGCCGACAAGAAGCTGATCGCCCTGATCGAATGCGGCTGGCTGTCGACGACGCGGACGGGGGCCGCCTCCGGCGTTGCCACCAAATATATGGCCCGGGAAGACGCTTTCAGCCTGGCGGTCATCGGTACTGGGAAGACGGCGCCCGATCAAATGCGCGCCGTGGTCGCCGTCCGGCCCATCGAAAAAATCACCGTCTATTCCAGGACACCCGAAAACCGCGAAGCTTTTGCCGCCAAGATGAGCGAAGAGTTGGGGCAAGAAGTGGAGACGGCGGAAAGTGCCCAGGCCTGCGTGGAGGGCGCCGAAGTGGTGACCATCACGACCAATTCGTCCGAGCCATTATTGTTTGGAGATTGGCTGGCGCCCGGCACCCATGTCAATGCGGTGGGGGCCAACCAGGCCAACCGGCGCGAAATCGATGATGCGGTCGTATTGCGTGCCGATAACGTGATCACGGATCAATTGATCCAGGCCCAGTTGGAAGCCCGCGCCCTGATCGAACTGGTCGAAGGTGGCAAAATGGAGTGGGATCAGATCGGCGAATTGGGCGCCGTGGTCGAAGGCAACTGGCCGGGCCGCACCGGGGCCGATCAGATCACCTTGTTTTATTCATTGGGGCTGGCTTTTGAAGATGTGGCCTTCGGTAAACTGATCCTGGAAAAGGCCCTGGCCGAAGGGGTGGGCCACGAAATCTGAGAATCAATCCTGGGGTTTGAGGCGGAGCCCCTTGGCGATAAAGATGCGCTCGGCCAGTTCGAACAAACCTTGCGCCAGAAGGGCCAGACCAGCCGCCGGGACGGCGCCTTCCAAAATGAGCCCCATATCGTCGAGCCGGATGCCGGTCAAAATGGGCTGGCCATAACCGCCCGCACCTATCAGGGCGCCCAGTGTGGCCGTTCCCACGTTTATAACCGCTGATGTTTTTATGCCGGCTAGGATGGAGCGCGCCGCCAGGGGCAGTTCTACCAGTCTTAAGCGGGCCAGGGGCGGCAGGCCCAAGGCTTCGGCCGATTGGCGGACAGAGGGCGATATGTCGTTGAGCCCGGCATGGGTGTTGCGGATGATGGGCAGCAGGCTATAGAGGAACAGGGCAACCACCGCTGGCGGCCCACCGATGCCCAAAAGCGGGATCATGAAGACGAACAGTGCCAGGGACGGGATGGTCTGCAAGATACCGGCCAGGCCCAGGATCACCTGGCCGAACCGGGGCATGCGCTGGGCCAGTACGCCAAGCGGGATGGAAACCAGAATGGCGGCGCCCAGCGACAAGGCGACCAGCCACAGATGTTCGGCGGTGTTGCGCCAGAACCTGTCCATCATGCTTACTTCGGTGCTGGAAACCGCCAGCTTGAATTCGGCTGCCAGGAAGGCAGCGGCGGTCCTGGATTCCGATTGTTTCTTGATCTTCACCTGGGCGTTCATGCCCGACATGCGCACCCCATTGATGCGCCCTTCCAAGCGCTTGATGGCGACGACGGCGGCGGGTGCGCGCTTGGCCAGATCGGCCCGGTAAAGGATCACCGAATTATAGACCGGGAAATGGCTTAGATCGTCCTTCAGAACCCGCAGGCCGTAATAGGCGATCTCGGCGTCGGTGGAATAGACATCCATGGCCCCCACATCGCCGCTTTCCAGCCCCCGGTAGGCCAGATCGTGATCCAGCCCCCTTGCGTTGCCGTTGCTCAACCCATAGCGCGAACGGAGCGCCAGCCAGCCATCGCCCCGGTCCATGAATTCATTGCCGAAACGGAGCTTCAATCCGGGATGGCGGGCCAGATCGGAAATGTTCCGGATATTGTATTTTTCCGCCACCTCTTCCTTCATGCCGATGGCATAGGTGTTGTTGAAGCCCAAGGGCCGCGTCATGAGAATGCCCAGCTTGGCCAAAGCCTGGCGGATATCCGCTTCGGTCTTGAGCCCCTTGCCCTTCATGATCTCGCCGGTGATGGTCCCGGTATATTCGGGATAAAGATCGATATCGCCCTTAAGCAGGGCTTCCCATAATACCCGTGTGCCGCCAAGTTCGCGCCGGTGGGTGGGTTTGGTGCCGCTCTGGCCGATCAGATGGGCGGCGATTTCACCCAGGACCACGGATTCGGTGAATTTTTTCGAGCCAATGGTCAGTTTTTCCTGAGCATGGGCCCAGCCGTGCACGAACATAAGTGCAATGGCAAATAATGTAAGCGCGCGCTTCATGACGCCGCTCCCACCAGGCTGCGCTGGGCATTGACGAAGCGTTCGACGAAGGGATCGGCCGGGCGTTCCAGGAGATCGTTAATGCCGCCGGCCTGGAGAATCTTCCCATCGCGTAAAAGCACGACGTAATCGCCGAAAAATCCGGCCTCAATTATATCATGGGTGACCAGCACCACGGTCTTGCCCAGATTGGAAAATATCTCGGCCAGCTCGCCCTGCAGATCATGACGGATTACGGGGTCAAGGGCGCCCAGGGGCTCGTCCAGCAACAGGACATCCGGGTTCAGCATCAAGGCCCGCATGAGGCTCACCCTCTGGCGCTGGCCGCCGGAAAGCTGAACCGGATAGCGGTCCAGACCATCTTCGGGGAAATGAGTGAGGCGGCGGATTTCATCCAGGCGCTCGGCCATGCCGCTTGGCTCATTGCCCAGATAGCGGGCCATCAGCGTGACGTTCTGGTGCGCCGTCAGATGGGGAAACAACCCACCATCCTGGATCACATAACCCATGCGGCGGCGGAGGCCCGGAGCACTTTCCCTGTCCACGGCGCTTCCGGCGAAGGATACCCGCCCCTGATCGGGCTGGACCAGACCGATCATCATCCGGATGAGGGTGGATTTGCCGCAGCCGCTGGGCCCGATAAGCACGGTGGTCCCGCCGCCGGGGACGCTCAGCGTGATATCATCCAAGGCCTGCAGCTGGCCGAATTTCTTTGAAACCCCGTCCAGTTCGAACATTCCGGTTCTCCGAATCAGACATGAAACATGCCCCAGCCGGCAGCCAAAAGCCATAGACGGTCATTCACTTCACGGTGAAATCAGTTTCAAAGCCTAACAAAATAACTTAAGTACAGATCGGCGAAATAGAAAACATCTTTCAGGGGCTATCATTAATGGGCGAACCATGAACACACAGGATCCAGCCTTCGAGGCGCGCCGCCTGCGCGATTGCCTGGGCCAGTTCGCAACGGGTGTTACCGTCGTGACGGTGAAGGCGGCTGATGGATCCCTGGTCGGCCTGACGGCCAATTCCTTCTCCTCGGTCTCTCTTGATCCGCCCTTGGTGCTGTGGAGCCTGCAAAAGGAAGCCGCCAGCCTGCCCGTCTTCAAAGATGCCAGCTATTACGCCATCAATGTGCTGGGTGCCGATCAGATGGACATCTCCAACCATTTCGCCCGCCCGGCGGAGGATAAGTTCGAAGGCGTGGATTACAGCCTGGGTGCCTCGGGCGCGCCGCTCATTGATGGCTGCGTCGCCTGGTTCGAATGCCGGAACGAGATCACCCATGAAGGGGGCGATCATTTGATTTTCGTGGGCCATGTGGAGCGCTTCGATCATGCCGAGCGCCCGGCTCTTTTGTTTGTTGCCGGGCGCTATGGGGTGCCCGCCCGCCATCCCCAAGTGGAAGTCAAGGCGCCGCCCATACCCCAGGCCAAGGGTGAAAAAGAACGGGTCATGGGGGACCGGCTGGTGTCTTTGCTGACCCGGGCCGGAGAAAATGTGGTCGGTCCATTTCATGGCGAATTGGAGGCTATCGGTATTTCCCCGGCGACGACCCGCACCCTGGCGCGCATCGCCGGGGAAGACGGAAAAGACATCGATCAGGTGGCCCGCAGCATCTTTGCCGAGCCCGGTGAAGCCCTGGCTAATGCCCGCCAGATGGAATTGGACGGATTGGTTGAGCTCCGCGAAGAGGGGGGCCAGCAGAATATTTATCTGACCGGTTTGGGGGGCGAAAAAATCGATGAACTGATGGGCCGGGCCGACCGCTATGAGGCGGAAATAACGGCGGGCTATGGGGATGACGAGGTGGATGTGCTGAAATCGGTCCTCCGCACCCTGATTTATCGCGCTACTGAAGACGGTTAAGCGGGGGAGGGCTGCGAAAAATGATTGACAGCCTGGGGTTCGGAGGGTAATTTCCGCCGCCTTTGACGGGGCTTGCCAAGCCTTTCCATACTAGGATCGTAAAAACAATGTTCGCAGTCATCAAGACCGGTGGGAAACAGTACCGGGTCGCTCAGGGCGATGTCATCGTGGTCGAAAAGTTGTTGGGCGAGGCGGGTGCCTCGGTCAAGCTCGATCAGGTTCTCATGCTGGGCGAAGACGGCAAGGCGCCGACGGTCGGCCAGCCGGTCATCGCCAATGCCACGGTCACCGCCGAAGTGGTTGAGCAGGGCCGGGGCGACAAGGTGGTGGTGTTCAAGAAAAAGCGGCGTAAAAGATATACCCGTACCAAGGGCCACCGCCAGGAACAGACGGTTCTGCGCATCACCGACATCAACGGCACATCGAAAAAGGCGGCGGCCAAGCCGAAAGCCGCCAAGAAAGATGAGCCCAAGGTGGATGATGCACCCGAGCCCAAGGAAACTGGTGAGGATAAGCCCAAACCCCAAACCAAAGCCAAGGCGGAAACCAAAGCCAAGGCTAGGGCCAAGCCCAAAGCGGCAGCCAAGCCCAAGGCCGAGGCTAAACCCAAGGCGGCAGCCAAGCCTAAAGCGGCAGCCAAACCCAAAGCCAAGGCCAAGCCCAAGGCTGAGAAAGGCTCTTAGGAGGACCGGATATGGCTCATAAAAAAGCAGGTGGCAGTTCACGCAATGGCCGCGATACCATCGGGCGGCGCCTGGGTGTCAAGAAATATGGCGGCGAGGCGGTTATTCCCGGCAATATTATCGTGCGCCAGCGGGGGACCAAGTTCCACCCCGGATCAAATGTGGGCATGGGCAAGGACCACACGCTTTTTGCCCTTTCTGATGGAAAGGTGAATTTCAAGCGCCGGGCCGGGGGCCGCACCTTTGTCAATGTGGAGCCGCTTTCCTGAGACAGGCGCCAAGGACAATTTCACCGAAACCAGGGGAATGTCCATCATTCCCCTTTTTTTATTGCCTGCCTGCTTCTGGAACGCAGGCATTTAGTGTAGGATCGGCCCGTGAAGTTTCTCGATCAGGCCAAAGTATTTCTCAAGGCGGGTGACGGCGGCGCAGGCGCCGTTTCGTTCCGGCGTGAGAAATATATTGCTCAGGGCGGGCCCGATGGCGGCGATGGCGGGCGCGGCGGCGATGTGACCGGCACCTGCATGACAGACCTGAATACCCTGATCGATTTCCGTTACCGTCAGCATTTCAAGGCCGAAAAAGGCGCCCATGGCATGGGCAAGAACCGCACTGGGCACGGCGGAAAATCCATTTTGCTGGAATTGCCCCTGGGCACGCAAGTTTTGGCCGAGGATAAGGAAACCCTGATCGCCGACATGACCGAGGAAGGTCAGACCCTTGTTTTCGCCAGGGGCGGCGATGGTGGTCGGGGCAATGCCCATTTCAAATCCGCCACCAACCGGGCCCCCCGCCGGTCCGAGGATGGCTGGCCCGGAGATGAAATGTGGGTCTGGCTGAGCCTTAAGCTGATTGCCGATCTGGGTCTGGTGGGGCTGCCCAATGCGGGCAAATCAACCCTTTTAAGCGCGCTCACCCGGGCCCGGCCCAAGATCGCAGATTATCCGTTCACCACGCTGCATCCCAATCTGGGGGTGGGCTATGTGGATGACCGGGAAATCGTCCTGGCCGATATCCCTGGGCTGATCGCCGGCGCCCATGAAGGGGCAGGGCTGGGGGACCGGTTCCTGGGCCATGTGGAACGCTGCCCCATGCTTCTCCATCTGGTGGATGGCACTGGCGACGACCCGGTGGGGGCATACGAAACTGTGCGGGGTGAGCTCAGTGCCTATGGCCATGATTTGGATCAGAAACCTGAATTCCTGGTGCTCAACAAATGTGACGCAATCAGCGATGATGAGGCGGCGCGCCTGGAAGCCGACCTCAGCCGGGTTGCTCAGGCACCCGTCATCTGCATTTCGGCGGTCTCCGGCGAGGGACTGACCCATTTGCTACGCCAGGCCGCATCGGCCATCGAAACCGCCCACTCGGATGGGGGAGAGCCCAAAAAACCTTTCGAGCCCAAGGGGGCCTATCAGCCATGAACTCTTCCGGCAACGCCCAACGCATTAGCCGGGCCGGGCTGGTGGTGGTCAAGATCGGATCGGCCCTGCTGGTCGAGACCGAACGGGGAACCATTCACCGCCAATGGCTCAATTCTCTGGCCGGGGACATCGCCGCCTGGCGCGCCCGGGGCCAGGATGTGGTTCTGGTATCGTCGGGCGCCATCGCCCTTGGACGGCGCAATCTGGGGCTGGCCCAGGGCGATCTTAGGCTCGAGGAAAAGCAGGCGGCGGCGGCGGCGGGCATGGTGCGCCTGGCCCATGCCTATCAGGAATGTCTGGGCCAGCACGGCCTGACCGTGGCGCAAATTCTGCTCACCCTGGCCGACAGCGAGGACCGCAGGCGCTATCTCAATGCCCGAAACACATTGAGCACCCTTTTGCGCCTGGGCGCCGTGCCTCTGATTAATGAAAACGACACGGTGGCCACCGATGAGATACGCTTTGGCGATAATGACCGGCTGGCGGCCCGCGTCGCGGCCATGATCGGCGCCGATCTGTTGATCCTTCTCTCTGACATTGATGGGCTGTACACGAAAGACCCGGCCCTGGACGCAGGCGCTGTCTTTGTCCCCGAGGTCGATGAAATAACCCCTGAAATTGGAGCCATGGCCGGCGCCGCCGCGTCCGTCGATGCGTCGGGCGGCATGCAGACCAAACTGGCCGCCGCCCGCCAATGTCTGGGGGCGGGCTGCCAGATGGTCATTACCAAAGGCAATCCCCTTTCCCCCCTGGCTGCCTTGGAAAAAGGTGCGCGCTGCACCTGGTTCACGCCCGGCGGCACGCCCCAATCGGCCCGCAAGCGCTGGATCGCGGGCTCTCTCAGCCCCATCGGAGCGATCATCGTCGACGAGGGCGCCAGGGCCGCCCTCACCCGCGGGCGGAGCCTCCTGCCGGCCGGCGTGACGGATATAGAAGGCGATTTCCAGCGGGGCGATGCCGTATTGGTCAAGACCCTAGACGGCCAGGAGATCGGGCGCGGGCTGGTGGCTTATTCGGCGGGGGATGCCAGGAGGATTTTGGGACATAAAACCGATGAAATTCTTTCCGTTCTCGGCTACCGTGGGCGGGACGAAATGATTCATCGCGACGATCTGGTTCTTTCCTGACCGGTGGCGGAGAAAGGCTTATGACGAAAGCAGCTGAGACGGAAGATGTGGGCGAAATCATGGGGGCCATCGGCGCCCGGGCGAAAGAGTTCGCGCGCATCCTGGGCACCCAGCCCGCCGCCATCAAGGATCAGGCCCTGGAAGCAGCCGCCGCCGCCTTGCGGGAAAGCGCTGCGCAGATCATCACCGAAAACAATAAGGATATGGCGGCGGGCGGGCAAAAGGGCCTGAGTGCGGCGCTGCTGGACCGCCTCAAGCTGGACGAAGACCGCATCGAAGACATGGCCAGGGGGCTTGACGAAATAGCCCTTCTGGATGATCCGGTGGGCCAGGTGATGGACGCCAAGGACCGGCCCAACGGGCTGAATATTTCCCGCGTCCGGGTGCCCTTGGGCGTGATCGGCATCATTTATGAATCCAGGCCCAATGTGACTGCCGATGCGGGTGCGCTGTGTCTCAAGGCGGGCAATGCCTCGATCCTCAGGGGCGGCTCAGAAAGTTTTTATTCCTCCACCGCCATCCATGCCTGCCTGATGCAGGGCCTGGAGGCGGCCGGCCTGCCCCCCGCCTGTATCCAGATGGTCCCGACCAGGGACCGGGCCGCCGTCGGCGCCATGCTGGGCCTGGCCGATTACATTGACGTCATCGTACCCCGGGGCGGTAAATCCCTGATCGAGCGGGTACAAACCGAAGCCAAGGTGCCCGTCTTCGCCCATCTGGAAGGCATCTGTCACACATATGTGGATGCTGCCGCAAATTCCAAAATGGCCCAGGAGGTGGTGCTCAACGCCAAGATGAGGCGCACGGGGATTTGCGGCGCCACCGAAACCCTTTTAATCGATGAGCGGGTGGCGCCCGATATGCTGCCCGGCATCGTCGATAGGCTGGTGGATGCCGGGTGCGAATTGCGGGGCGATGCTTCGTCGCAACGCATCGATCCTCGCATTGATGCGGCCCTGGATGAGGATTGGGATACGGAATATCTGGAACCAGTCATTTCCGTGCGCCAGGTTTCGGGAGTCCAGGAGGCCATGGAACATATCCATCAGCATGGCTCGGAACATACGGATGCGATCATCACCGAAGATGCCCAGACGGCGGAAATCTTCCTCAATAATGTGAACAGCGCCATTGTCATGCATAATACCTCGACCCAGTTCGCCGATGGCGGCGAATTCGGCATGGGCGCCGAGATTGGAATTTCCACCGGCCGGCTGCATGCCAGGGGACCCGTCGGGCTGGAGCAATTGACCACATTCAAATATGTCGTCCGGGGAAATGGTCAGGTGCGTCCTTGAACAAGCCGCCCCGTATTGGCCTTCTCGGGGGATCGTTCAATCCCGCCCATCCCGGCCATCTGCATATCAGCCGGAAGGCCCTGGACCGGTTGCGTCTGGATGAAATCTGGTGGCTGGTCACGCCACAAAATCCGCTCAAGGATACAGCAGGCATGGCACCCCTGGCTGAACGCATGGCCGGCGCCCGGCGCATGGCCGATGATCCCCGCATCACGGTAAGCGATATGGAACTGGAACTTGGGACGCGCTATTCGGTCCATACCATGGCTGCCCTCAAGCAACGTTTTCCCGCTGTCCGGTTCGTCTGGATCATGGGCGCGGATGTCTTTTTGGAACTGCCCCGCTGGGAGGACTGGAAAGGATTTCTGCGCTCTGTACCCATCGTCGTGTTTCCCCGCCCGGGTTGTTCCAGGCGCGCGCTTGGCAGCAAAGCCGCCAGGCGGTTCCGGCGCCACCGGGTCGATCCGAAATACATGGCCAGACTTGCCAGGATGCGGCCGCCGACCTGGCTTTATCTGGAAGCGAAGCCCCAGCCGATTTCGGGAACCCGTCTGCGTGCCCGTCAAGTTCAAGGAGATAGGTAAAATCGCCCGCCCCAAAAAGAAGAAGAAAGCTCCATCGCCGGCCAAATTGCTGAAACTGGCCCAGACCACCCTCGAAGATGACAAGGCCATTGATCTTGTCGTGATCGATCTGGCCGGCAAGGCCAAATTCACCGATTACATGCTCATCGCCACCGGCACCTCCAGGCGCCATGTGGCGACCATGGCCGATCATCTGCGCCGGGAATTGAAGGCGGGCGGCATCGAGGGCGTGGGTATGGAAGGGCTGGAACAATGCGATTGGGTCCTGATCGATGGCGGAGGCCTGGTGGTCCATCTGTTCCGTCCAGAGGTTCGGGAATTTTATGAAATCGAAAAAATATGGCGCGAAGCTGCAACCGGCAGGGAACGCTCCTCGGCCTGATGCAGATCATTATCGCCAGTGCCGGACGATGGAAATCGGGGCCCGAACGCTCCCTTTATGAACATTTCGCCCGCCGCATAAACTGGAAGATGGAACTCAAGGAAGTCGAAGAACGCATAGCCAAAACGCCGGCCGGGCGCCGGGAGAAAGAGGCGGAGCGTTTATTGACCGCCGCCGGCGAGAAAAGCTTCCTCATCGCCCTGGACGGGCAGGGCAAGCAGGCCGACAGCCGCAAATTCGCTTCCCTCATGCAATCCTGGCAGGCGGAACGGGCGGCCTGCCTGGCGTTTCTTATCGGCGGCGCCGACGGGCTGGACCAAAGCCTTCTGGCCCGGGTGGATTACAAATTATCGCTGGGGGACATGACCTGGCCCCATCTTTTGGTGCGGGTCATGCTGGCCGAACAAATCTACCGGGCGCAAACAATTATGGCCAAGCATCCTTATCACCGGGGCTAGAATATACTATATGTAGGCGATGGCTTTACCTTCGAACCCAGATGATGAAAAACGCCGCCCCGTCGTGCTTTGCGTGCTGGACGGCTGGGGCGAGGGCGAGCCAGGCCCCCACAACGCCATTACCCAGGCCGCGACGCCCTATTGGGACGCGCTGGTCCGGGATTGGCCTAGCACCAGCCTGAACGCCAGCGGCACGGAGGTGGGCCTGCCTGCCGGCCAAATGGGTAATTCGGAGGTGGGTCATATGAATTTGGGGGCGGGCCGGCCCGTCTTTCAGGATCTGCCCCTGATCGATGATGCCGTGGCCAAGGGACAACTAAGCCAAAACCAGGTTCTGGGCGGCGCGATCAAGGCGCTTCAGGCGTCGGGCGGGGTTTGCCATATGCTGGGCCTGGTATCGCCGGGTGGCGTCCATTCCCACCAGGATCATCTGATTGCCCTGGCCAGGATCGTCACGGCGGCGGGGATTCCGGTCTTGCTGCATGCCTTCCTGGATGGTAGGGACACGCCGCCTTCCACCGCCGAGGGCTATATGGGTCAGCTTCTGGGCGCCATGAAGGGGGTGGATAAATTCCGGGTTGCCACCGTCACCGGGCGCTATTGGGCCATGGACCGGGATCAGCGCTGGGAGCGGGTCCAGAAGGCCCATGAGGTGCTGGTCATGGGCTGGGGCCAGCAGGCAGCGGTGGACGGGCTCACCGCCATCCGTGAAGCTTATGGGCGGGGCGAGACGGATGAATTCCAGGTGCCGGCGGTCATCGGCGATTATGGGGGCATGAAGGACGGCGACGGGGTGCTGATGTTCAATTTCCGGGCCGACCGGGCGAGGGAAATCATGTCCGCCTTGGTGGATCCGGATTTCGACAGCTTTCCTGTTGAACGGCGGGTGAAATTCGCGGCCCGCCTGGGGATGAGCGAATATTCGGACCGGCTCAACGCTTACCTGGAGACGCTCTTTCCGGCCCGTCAGGTGGAAAACACATTGGGTGAATTGGTGGCCGGGGCGGGGCTTGCCCAGTTGCGCATCGCTGAGACCGAGAAATACGCCCATGTGACCTTTTTCTTCAATGGCGGCGAAGAGCGCCAATTCGAGGGCGAGGAACGCATCCTCGTCGCCTCGCCCAAGGTAGCCACCTATGACCTGCAACCGGAAATGTCGGCGCCCGAACTTACCGATAAGCTGGAAGAGGCGGTCAATAGCGCCAAGTTCGATTTCATCGTGGTCAATTACGCCAACGGGGACATGGTGGGCCATACGGGCGTGATGGAAGCTGCTGTCCAGGCCGCCCAGGCCGTCGATACCTGCATCGGGCGCCTGGCCGATTGTGTGATCAAGATGGGCGGGGTTCTGATGATCACGGCGGATCACGGCAATGCGGAACTCATGATGGATGGGGGAGCGGGGCAGCCCCATACGGCCCATACCCTGTCACCGGTCCCTCTGATCTTGATAAACGCACCCGCAACCGCTGGAAAACTGAACCTGGGCGCGTTGGGTGATGTGGCCCCCACCCTGCTTGAACTTATGGGGTTGGAGCAGCCCGCTCAGATGACCGGGCGAAGCCTGATCAGGGGCCATGAATAGGTTTGCCATTGGATTGGGGGCAATTCTGACCCTGGCAGCGGGGAACGCCTTGGCGCAAGGTGCGGATGCCGGTCTGGTCAACGAAAAATTACGGGAAGTAGAGCGCGCACTTAAAGTGGGTCGGGAAAAGGCGCGCCGCCTGGGGCGCCAGGCCGACAGCCTGGTCCGGGAACTGGAACAGGCCAGGCTGGAGCGGATCAAACAGGCGGGCCAGATGCAAAAGCTGGAAGCCGAAAGCACCAGGATCGAGCTTGCCCTCACCCGGCTGGATGCCGATGAGGCAAAGAAAAAATTCTTCATCAAGACCCGCAGGCGAGCATTCTCCGACGTGCTCATGACCATGCACCGCCTGGCGCTCCATCCGGCCGAGGCGCTGATCGCAAGGCCGGGCACACCCTCGCAACTGGTACGGACAGCCATTGTACTGCGTGCCACCGTGCCCCGCTTTAATGCGTTGGCCAAAAAAATGAGAGCCGAGCTGGATGGGCTGACCAAGATCAGGCAAAGCGTCATCCACCAGCGCCACCGATTGGAGAAAGCGGAAAGCAGGCTGGCGGCCCAACGTCACCGGTTGGATGGTTTGTTGGCTGACAGGGCAGCCCGTCACCAATTGACGCTGAAGGCCAGCAAAGAGGAAAGCAAGCGGCTGGCCGGTCTGGCTGGCCGGGCGAAGGATCTGCGCGATCTTTTCAATCAATTACGCATGAGGCAAAAACCGCAAAACAAGAAGCCGGTAAATGCGGGGCGCTCCAGGGTCAAGCTATCCAACGCACCTTTTCCCCTGCCCAGGCGTGCCAGCCGACCGATCAGCCAAGTGCGTGGAAGGCTGCCGTTTCCCGTGGCTGGGCGCATTACCCGGCGTTATGGCGAAACCCGAAGGGCGGGCACCGGGCGCAAGGGAATTACCATCTCGGCCCGCCCCCATGCCCAAGTGATCGCCCCTTATGATGGTATTGTGGCCTTTGCCGAAAAATTCAGAAGTTATGGGCGGCTATTGATCATCGATCATGGCGAGGGATATCATACGCTGCTGGCGGGTTTCGCGCGCATTGATGTTGCCGCGGGGCAGGGGGTGTTGGCCGGTGAGCCCGCGGGCATTATGGGCTTATCGCGTGGTGGCGGGACGTCGCTGTATTTTGAGTTGCGGCACAAGGGAAAATCCATCAATCCGATCCCCTGGCTTGTCGCGCAGAAAATAAGGTAATCGAATGTTTAGGAAATTTGTTTTCACGGCCTTCGCCACCGGCTTCCTGTTGGCCTCTTCGGGCAACTTGTTTGGATCAGGGCCGGCCCATGCCCAGGAGAAGAAGAAAAAAAGCACCAATACCTTTCAATTGCTGGACCTGTTTGGCGATGTCTTCGGACGGGTGCGGGTGGGCTATGTGGAAGAGGTAAGCGATGAACAGCTTATCGAGGCGGCGATCACCGGCATGCTGACTTCGCTCGATCCCCATTCGTCCTATATGAACCCGAAAAACTTCCGCGACATGCAGGTTCAGACGCGCGGCAAATTCGGCGGATTGGGCATCGAAGTGACCATGGAGAACGGCCTGATCAAAGTGGTCTCGCCGATTGATGATACGCCGGCCCATCGCGGCGGCTTGTTGCCTGGCGATTTCATCACCCATCTGGACGGCAAGCGGGTCCGGGGGCTGACCCTGTCGCAAGCCGTCGACATCATGCGCGGCAAGGTGGGCACCGATATCCGCCTGACATTATTGCGGGCCGGGCGCGATCCGTTTGATGTAACCATCACGCGTGCCGCCATTCCCATCCGCACCGTGCGTTCGCGCACGGAAGGAAACATCGCCTATTTACGCATTTCGTCCTTCAGCCAGCCGACCATGCGCGGTCTGCGCAAGGCGATGAAAAAAATAACCGGGAAATTGGGTGACAAATTTGGCGGCGTGGTTCTCGATCTGAGAAGGAATCCGGGTGGCTTGCTGGATCAGGCGGTTGCCGTATCCGACGCCTTTCTCGATAAGGGCGAAATCGTTTCCACCCGCTCCAAGATCAAGGAAGAACATCAGCGCTTCAATGCCAGGAAGGGCGATTTGGCCAAAGGTAAGCCCATTGTGGTTCTGATCGATGGCGGTTCGGCCTCGGCTTCCGAAATCGTCGCCGGCGCCCTGCAAGATCATGGCCGGGCGATCATTATGGGCACTAAATCCTTCGGCAAAGGATCGGTGCAAACTATCATCCCACTGCCCCGCCATGGCGCCATGCGGCTTACCACGTCTTATTATTACACGCCGTCGGGCCGCTCCATCCAGCAGGTCGGGATAGACCCCGACATCGTGGTCGAACAGGTGCGCCTGGAAAAGGTCGCGCCCATCTCGTCCCGCCGCGAGGTGGATTTGCGGGGTGCATTGCTCCAGCAAGGCGTGAACGGGGAAAAAGATAAAAAAGATAAAAAGGATGGGAAGGCCAAAAAAGGCGGGGACGCAAAAAAAGAGAAAAAAGAAAAGGTGGCCAAGCCGGTGCCACAGGATTACCAGCTCAACCGCGCCCTCGATCTGCTGCGGGGCGTTGCCCTGTTGTCCAGAAAGACCAAAGGATAACAAATGGCGGAAGAAGACCTGCCGGAAGATGAAGACGATGACGAAGAGGAAGGGGCGGAGGATGAGCCTATTTCCTCTGATATGGATGACGGCGGGGACGAAGACCCGGGCGATTATGATGAAGACGGCGATGACGCCGGTGATGACACTGGCGATGACGGCGGCGATGAGGCTTTCGACAACGATTTAGACGACTTCTCTGACGATTTTGATTTCGACGACGAGGATGAGGAAGGCGGCCCGGGCGTTAACAAGCGTATGATCATTATCGGCTCGGCGGTTTTTGCCGGTCTGGCGGTCCTGGGCGGTGGCGGCTATTGGCTGTTCAGCGGCGAGGATGAAGAAGGGCCGAAATCCAACATACCAGTGGTCAGCATGGAATTGCCGCCCCGCGGCGGTGGCCGTTCTCTGAATTCTCTGAGCCGTAGTCCTGGCGGGCTCAACGCCCTGGCCGGCAAATCTTCTGCCGGAGGACTGAAAGGTGCGAAAGGCCAGGGTGAAACAGTCCTCGGCCGCAGAGCGCTTTCTGGTAAAGGTTTAGCTGGTAAAGGCCTCACTGCCAAAGGTATGGCTGGCAAAGAGGGTGGCCGGACGGCCAGATCGGGAGGCGCCTTGGTTTTGCCGGCGGTGGCCCAAGCCTCGTTTAGCCGTTTGAGCAGCCCGGCCCAGGTTGCCGCCCTTAGCCCGGCGCCAGATAAAGCGTTGGGCGAAGTCAGTTCCCACGGCCTGTTACCTAAAATCGGCAAGGATGGCCGCAAACCCTGGCAGGTCTATGCCCGGCCTTTCAAACGGTCAGCGGGCGTGGCCAGTATCGCCATCGTCATCAACGGGTTGGGGTTGAGCCGGGCCTCAACCCAGGCGGCGATCGATAAGCTTCCAGCAGGAGTTACTTTGGCTTTTGATCCCTATGGGAGCAACCTGGAAAGATGGTTCGCCCAGGCGCGTCAGGCGGGCCATGAAACCCTCATTTCCTTGCCCCTTGAGCCGGTGGATTTCCCCATATCCGATCCCGGCCCCTATGCGTTGAGCAGTGCGCTGACGGCCGAAAAGAATATCGAGAAACTGAATTTTGTTCTGGGCCTGGGCGCTGGCTATGTGGGGGTTTTGGAAATCATGGGGTCGCGCCTGGCCACATCCGAACTGGCTTTCAAACCGGTCATGGAAGCAATTCACAAACGGGGCATGCTTTATTTGGGCAGCCGGCTGGTGCGCCAAAGCAAGGCCGAATCCCTGGCCCGCAAGCTTCGCCTGCCCTTCGCCGAAATCGATCTGGTAATCGACCAGGAAGTGTCCACCCGGGCCATCACGGCCCAATTGACCAAGCTGGAATGGACCGCGCGCAACCGCTCTTTTGCCGTGGCCGTGGCCGAGCCCTACCCCCTGACCCTTGGCCAGTTGAGCACCTGGTTTGCCAGCCTGCCCGGCAAGAAGCTTGGCCTGGCGCCCATCTCGGCACTCGCCAAATAAGCGATCCATGACAGCTCCCGACCCTGACCTGCTTCCTCTGCGCCCCTGCGTAGGCATTATGCTGGTCAACCGAGACGGGTTGATTTTCGTCGGGCGGCGCAACGATAGGACAGAGGAAGCCTGGCAAATGCCCCAAGGCGGCATCGATGAGGGTGAGGCACCGCTGGCCGCCGTATTCCGTGAACTGGCCGAGGAAACAGGCACCGATAAGGCTCAACTAATCGCCGAGACCAGCCGCTGGTATGATTATGATCTGCCCCCCCAGGCCGTCGGAAAGTTCTGGGGCGGTAAATACCGGGGCCAGACCCAGAAATGGTTTGCCATGCGCTTTACCGGAACAGACGCGGATATCGATCCGGGCGCCGTTGCCAGCCCTGAATTCGACCACTGGCAATGGATCGGGGCTGCGCGCATGGTGGATATCATCGTTCCGTTCAAGCGCAAGGTCTATCACCAGGTTTTGGAGGAATTGGCCCCCATTGTCTGGGACAAGGGGATTAAATGACGGTTGGTGCTCTCTCTTAGGCGTGATAATAGAAAGTTGCATTTAGCGTTGTTTTCGGAGCTAAGAAACCTCATTTATAGGAATTCGGATGACGGCGGCGTTTCCCGCCGCTTGATTGGTTGTCGGATGGTGACAGGGTGGGACGGCCCGGCTATTGCGAAATTGGGAGCTGACGCGACATGGAAGGCAGCACTGGCCTGAATAAGACAATCCGCAAAGAGGTAGATGAGGTGGTCGTCCGCTTCGCCGGGGATTCGGGCGACGGCATACAAATTACCGGTGGGCAATTCACCCTGACCACGGCGTTGGCCGGCAACGATCTGTCCACATTTCCGGATTTTCCGGCCGAAATCCGCGCCCCGGCGGGCACTACTTTTGGTGTTTCCGCCTTTCAGATTCATTTTGGGTCGCGCGACATCAAGACGGCGGGCGATGCGCCGGATGTGCTAGTGGCGCTCAATCCGGCGGCGCTTAAGGTGAATTTGGGCGATCTGGAACAGGGCGGGCTGGTGATCGCCGACAGCGGCGCCTTCACCAAGCGCAATCTGAGCAAGGCCGGATACGCCGAAAGCCCCCTGGAAGATGACAGCCTGGAAGGGTACCGGGTGATCACCATCGATATCAGCCAATGCACCCTGGATGCGGTCAAGCCCCACGGATTGTCCAAGAAAGAAGCGGTGCGCTGCAAGAATATGTGGGCTTGGGGGTTGGTTTAATGGCTTTATGACCGGGACAGGGCGCCGACCAACGAATGGCTCGAAAGTAAATTCCAAAGCCGTCCCGAAATCGCACAGTCAAACATTGCGGCCATCGACGCCGGTCATGCGTTTGGCGAAACCACCGAATTATCGGGCGAAGCCAGGGCTTTCAGGGTAAAGCCCGCGACCATCCGGTCCGGCCTCTACCGGACGGTGACCGGGATGGAGGCCTTGTCCTGGGGGCTGGTCACCGGAGCCGATTGCGCCGGCATCAAGATCACCTTTGCCGGCTATCCCATCACGCCGGCTTCATCGGTTTTGCATAATCTTTCGGGCCTCAAGCATCTCGGCGTGGTCACCTTTCAGGCGGAAGACGAAATCGCCGCCGTCTGCGCCGCGATTGGCGCATCATACGCCGGAACGCTGGGCATCACAGCCAGTTCGGGCCCAGGCGTGGCGCTCAAGACCGAAGCCATCGGCCTCGCCATTTCGGTGGAATTGCCCCTCGTCGTTATCAATGTGCAGCGGGCCGGACCCTCGACCGGCCTGCCCACCAAGACCGAACAATCCGATCTTCATCAGGCGGTCTGGGGGCGCAATGCCGACAGTCCGCTGGTCGTCCTTGCCGCCCAGTCGCCGGCCGATTGTTTTGACGTGGCCATAGAATCGACCCGCCTTGCGACAAAATATATGACACCCGTGATGTGCCTGGCCGATGGTTATCTGGCCAATGCCTCCGAGCCCTGGCGCATCCCCAATCTGGACAAGGTGGAGAAATTCCCGGTCAAACTGTGGACCGATGCCAAGGATTTCAATCCCATGAACCGGGACCCGGAAAGCCTGGCCCGGCCCTGGGCCGTACCCGGAACGCCCGGTCTGGCCCATCGTATCGGGGGGATCGAAAAATCCATCGAGACGGGCAATATTTCCTACGAAGCCGACAACCACCAGAAAATGACCGATCTGCGCCAAAAAAAGATTGCCAATATTGCGAACGACATTCCGGCCCAGGAGGTGTCAAGCGGCGGGGAGGGCGGACGGTTGGCCATCGTCGGCTGGGGCTCCACCTTCGGCCCCATCGACCGCGCCTGTGAGAAAATGGGCGCCGACGGGCTTGATGTGAGCCACATTCATATCCGCCATATCTGGCCCCTGCCCGCCAATTTGGCGGAACTGTTGGGGAGCTTTGATGAAATCCTAGTGCCCGAAATGAATACGGGCCAGTTGATTACCCTGCTGCGCGCCGAATATCTGGTGCCGGCAGAGGGTTTGAACAAGGTCAACGGCCAGCCCTTCAAAGTCAGTGAGATCGAGGCGGCGGTACGCACCCGCCTGGAGAAGAAAAAATGAATGTAGTCCCCTCCAATGTGAAACCAAGCCCTAAGGATTACGCCTCCGATCAGGAAGTGCGCTGGTGCCCGGGCTGCGGTGATTATGCGATCATCCGCGCCGTGCAAAAGACCCTGGCCGATCTTCAGGTCAAGCCCGAGCGGACCGTGTTCATCTCCGGTATCGGCTGTGCCGCGCGCTTTCCCTATTACATGGAGACCTTCGGCTTTCACACCATTCATGGACGGGCGGCGGCCATCGCCACGGGCACCAAGATCGCCAATCCGGATCTGGATGTGTGGGTAATTTCAGGCGATGGCGATGCGCTGTCGATCGGCGGCAATCATTTGTTCCATGTGTTGCGGCGCAATGTGGATTTGCAGTACATCCTGTTCAACAACGAGATTTACGGTCTGACCAAGGGGCAATATTCTCCCACCTCCAAGATCGGCACCCGTTCACCCTCGACGCCCTTGGGCTCCATCGACAATCCTGTCTCTCCGGTCAATTTCGCACTGGGCGCCGGGGCCCGCTTCGTCGCCCGCTCGGTGGATGTGCTGAACGATCATTTGCCCCATATTCTCAATCTGGCTCATGCTCATAAGGGGGCATCCTTTGTCGAGGTGTTCCAGAACTGCAAAGTCTATAATGACGGCGTCTACGATCATTTCACCGATAAATCCGTCGCCGCCGAGCGTCAGGTCATGGCCGAGCATGGCAAGCCCCTGCTTTTCGGCCAGGACGGAAACCGGGGCCTGCGCCTCAAACCGGGGCGGATCGAACTGGAAGCCGTTGCCGTCGGCCCGGGTGATGTGCCTGAAGGCGACATCCTGGTCCATGATCAGACCAACCGGACCATCGCTACATTGTTGGCCTCCATGGACAGCCCCGATCTTCCGGTCGTCTTGGGCGTTCTCTTTTGCGATCCGGCGCCCACCTATGAGGCTGCCGTACATGATCAGGTGAGCGCCGCCATTGACGTCAAGCCGGACAGCACGCTCAACGATTTATTGCACCAGGGCGCGACCTGGGTGGTGGATTAGGGGTTCCGGGGGGATGGCCTGGCAAAAACCGATCCTGGTAGTAATTTGCGCCCTGACCCTGCTCGCCGACGCTCCCCTCACGGCTGATTCCCGGGCCGAGCCTCATAAGGTAGGCGACGTCTTCCGCGATTGCCCGGAATGTCCAGAACTGGTGGCCATCCCCGCCGGCAGTTTCATCATGGGATCGGATAAGGGCGGCAAACGGGAACGCCCGGCCAAAAAAGTGACCATTCCCCACCCCCTGGCCATCGGCCGCTTCGAGACCACCTTTGATGAGTGGGATGCCTGTCATGCGGCGGGCGGGTGCAGCAAAGACGCCTATGACCGGGATTGGGGGCGTGGCAGGCGGCCGGTGATCAATATTACCTATGTGGATATCGGGCAGTATCTGGACTGGATCAGCAAAAAGACCGGACATACCTACCGCCTGCCTTCGGAAGCGGAATGGGAATATGCGGCACGCGCCGGCACTTCCACCAAATATTGGTGGGGCGACAAGTTTTATAAGGGCAAAATCAATTGCCAGCGCTGCGGCACCAAATGGAGCGGCAAGAAATCGGCTCCCGTCGGAACCTTCGCACCCAATCCCTGGGGCCTCTACGAGACCGCCGGCAATATCTTCGAATATGTTTCGGACTGCTGGGCCAAGTCCCACGAAGCGACGCCTACCGATGGCACGCCCTATGTGAGTAAAAAATGCGCCAGCCGGATTCTCAAGGGCGGCGCCTGGTATTACAAATCCAGGCTCGCCCGGCCCGCCGCCAGGGCGCGCAACGATGTACGGATTTCAGGCTATTTCATCGGTTTCCGCGTTATCCGCGAAATGCCCTGAAAAAATTCACTAGATCGCTAAATCCTTCAGTCCGAGGCCAGGGCACGGGCCATGCGGCTGAGCGCGTCCTGCTGGTCTTCTTCACGGATTTTCATGAAATTGCGCGCCAGTTCCAGGCACATTCTTTGCTTGGGCTGGAGTTCGGGAGTGCCCACATCCTCGCCCATGCCTTCAAAGAAATAATCCACCGGAACGGACAGGACCCGGGCCATTTCCCAAAGTCGCCCGACCGAGATGCGATTGATGCCACGCTCATATTTATGGGCCTGCTGATAGGTGACGCCGATCAGTTCGGCGACCTGCTGTTGGCTCAACCCCATCCTGACGCGTTGCTGCCGGATCTTGGAGCCCACATGCCGGTCTACATCATTGGCCCTGTTTTTAGATATCTTTTGAGCATCCCCTTCGGTTGAATGGAGCATTCCGGTTCTACCTTCTAAAAAAAATTACTGAATTCAGTCAATTCGCGGATATCATATAACTAGGGTAGGAAAGTTGATAATTCAACTACACCCTCTTTTTTGGTGCGTTGACTGTGGATAAGGTTGGTTTTCTAACCTTCCCAGGCCCTGCTGAAAGGTTTCGCTTTGTGGCTCGATGCCGTTGATTTGCGCGAATTTTACGCAAGCCCCCTGGGCCAGATTGCCGGGCGCATGATCGGCGGGGCGGTTCGTGCCTACTGGCCCGATCTGACGGGGATGAGCGTTTTGGGATTGGGTTTTGCCACGCCCTATCTCACACCATATCTGGAGGAAGCGGCCTGCGTCATGGCCGTCATGCCACCCCAGCAAGGTGTCCTGCAATGGCCCGGCGATCAGGCCTGCCGGACGTTTTTGGCCCAGGAGACGAAACTTCCCCTGCCTGATTTATCGGTCGATCGGGTGCTTTTGGTCCATGGGGTGGAATGCGCCGAGCCGGTGCCGCCCATGATGCGTGAAATCTGGCGCGTGCTCAGTGGAAGCGGCCGGCTGATCGTCATCGCACCAAACCGGCGCGGCATCTGGGCGCGCCTCGACCGCACGCCCTTCGGCCATGGCCGGCCCTATACGCCGGGCCAGCTCGCCCGTCTGTTGCGCGATGCCATGTTCATGCCGCTCCAACAGCGCACAGCGCTTTTTGTGCCGCCCGGAAGGTCGCGCATGCTGCTGTCTTCCGCACCGGCCTGGGAAAAACTGGGCAAGGATTGGTTTGGCGCCGTTGGCGGCGTGGTGGCCATCGAGGTGTCAAAGCAGATATATGCCGCGACACCCAGCACGGAAGCGATGAAATCCCGCGCCTATGTCACGGTAACCAATAGATAATAAAGATTTCAGACTTTACGTAGCAGAAATACGGCCTGCTCACCAAACAGGTTGGCGCGCCACAGACCGGACCTGATGGTGCGGAATTTTCCCTGGTGATCGACGGCCAGGCCCGTTTCCACCGTAATGCCCATTTCGGCGCAAAGCTCGATGAAATCCCGGATGGTACAAAAATGGATGTTGGGCGTGTCATACCAATGATGGGGCAGGGATTTGGTCACCGGCATGCGCCCGGCCAATGAAAGATGCCAACGCACCCGCCAATAGGCGAAATTGGGGAACGAAATGATCACCTGATGGCCAATCCGGGCCAAATTGGCCAATACCTCCCGGGGCGCCCGCGTCGCCTGCAGGGTCTGGCTGAGAATGGCATAATCGAAGGCTTTGTCGGGATAATCGGCCAAATCAGTGTCCGCATCGCCCTGGATGACGGAAAGCCCGGCTGATACGCAGGCATTGACCCCTTCCGATGACAGCTCGATGCCGCGTCCATCCACTTCTTTCGTCCGGGCCAGGTAATCGAGCAGGATTCCGTCGCCGCAACCCACATCCAGGACCCGGCTTCCGGCTTTCACCATATCGGCGACCAGCAAAAGATCAGCGCGGATAAATTTGCGCGCCGTTTCCTCTATCTTCATGGCTGTGCCCTCATAGGCCCCACCGTCATAAGCCTCTGTGTTCCGCCGCCCCGTCGAGAAATCCTGACAATACCTTCCAGAATTCGGGTTCCTCCATCAAAAAGGCGTCATGGCCGTTATCGGAGGTGATCTCGGCAAAGCTCACATTGGCGGCGACCGCGTTCAGGGCATGCACGATGCGCCGGTTCTCGGCCGTCGGATAAAGCCAGTCCGAGGTGAAGGAAATAATGCAATAGCGCGTCGTCGTATCGCGGAAGGCATCGGCCAGCACGCCGCCATGTTTCTTGGCCAGATCGAAATAATTCATCGCCCGGGTAATATAAAGATATGAATTGGCATCGAAGCGGTCGACGAAGGAAATACCCTGGTGGCGCAGATAGCTTTCCACCTGGAAATCGGCGTCGAAGCCATAGGTCACTTCCTCCCGGTCCTGCAATTGGCGCCCGAATTTGGTTTGCAGGGCGGGCTCCGACATATAGGTGACATGGGCGACCATGCGGGCGATGGCCAGGCCCCGGTGGGGGTTGCGGCCCTCGCGCTGGTAATTGCCGCCGCACCAGTCGGGATCGGCCATGATCGCCTGGCGCCCCACTTCGGTCAGGGCCAGATTCTGGGCCGAATGAAAAGAAGATGTGGCGATGGGAACGGACGCGAATACCCGGTCCTGGTAGCTGGTCGCCCATTCCAGGGCCTGCATGCCGCCCATGGAGCCACCGATCACGCAAAAAAGCTGATCGACCCCCAGATGATCCAGCAACAGCGCCTGTGAACGCACCATATCGGCCACGGTGATCACCGGAAAATCCAGACCCCATGGCTGGCCCGTCTCCGGGTTGATTTCCTTGGGCCCAATGCTGCCCATGCAGCCGCCTAGCACATTGGCGCAAATGATGAAATAACGTTCCGTATCGAGGATTTTTCCGGGACCGACCACCAGATGCCACCAGCAGGGCCGGCCGGTGGTGGGATGCTCTCCGGTCAGGAACTGATCCCCGGTCAGGGCGTGGCAGACCAGCACCGCATTGCTTTTATCGGCGTTCAGGGTTCCGTAAGTCTCATAGGCCAGGGTGAAATCTGATAATTCGACGCCGCAATCCAGGCGCAGGGGCTTATCGCGGCCAAGGATGACCCTTTTACCGGGAAGGCTTGCCCCATCCCCGCCTTGAGGGGGCTGTTGATCCTGTTCTCCGGCAATTCCAATCATGGCCAATCCTAGTGCTTTCAGCGCCCGTGTACTAGTGAGCCCGGTCACCCTATGTCAATGTTTTCTTTGATTTTGCCGGGCGGGCGGACTATCACTGTCGCCTTCTCGGAACAAGCGGGCTCCTCCTATGACCGACGGCGATCTGGACTTAAGCGAATTACGGGCGGAAATCGATTCCATCGATCAGGCCGTGCAGGATCTTCTGATCCGCCGCACGGAGGCGGTCGAACAGGTCTCGAGGGCCAAGCGGGGCGCCGGCGTCAAGCTGCGCCCGGGGCGCGAGGCCCAGATCATGCGTGCCTTGGTGGGGCGCCACCGGGGCGCCTTTCCCAAGCCCGAGCTGGTCCGCGTCTGGCGCGAGATTTTGAGCACCCAGTTGCGCCTGCAAGGGCCCTTTTCCGTGGGCGTATATGGACCCGAAGGGGAAAGCGGTTTTTGGCGCCTGGCGCGGGACCAATATGGTTCCTACACCCCCATGAACCTGCTCCAATCGCCCTGGCGGGTGATCGAGGAGGTGGCCAAGGGCACGGCAAGTGTTGGTATCCTGCCCGTGCCCCGTCTTGATGATGAAGAGCCCTGGTGGCCCCATCTGACCAACCAGGGACAAGGGCAGGATGGGCAGGGGTCTCTCAGGATCATCGCCAAGCTGCCCTTTGCGCCAAGCTCCCGGGCAAATATGCCGGGCGGCAATGGGGGCGCCTTGGAAGCGCTGGTTATCGCGGCGCTGGAGCCCGAACCTTCGGGTGAGGATCACAGCTATCTGGTGGTGGATATGAACCGGGAGC
Organism: uncultured Rhodospirillaceae bacterium; assembly: GCA_964493945.1. Taxonomy (GTDB): domain Bacteria; phylum Pseudomonadota; class Alphaproteobacteria; order Rhodospirillales; family UBA2165; genus CAZBQG01. The sequence continues at coordinate 5,039 of CAZBQG010000009.1, read as the reverse complement.
TGACCTCGGGCGCGATGGTCGAAGCTCTTAGCAGTGCCGGGCTGACGGGGGCCCCGGTGGCCCGCTGGCACGACCGGCATCCGCCCGAACGATGGCTTCATCTGCTCCATTGCGAAAGCTATCTGGCGCCCGGCGATGGGATGCTAGGTCAATTGGCCGAGGGATTGAACCTGAAGCCCGCCCAAATCATACCGATCGGCGATTATGCGGTACCTCTGGCACCGGCGGAACTGAGCAGCCGGGAGCCAGCTAAATTGGGTTCAAACGCGGAAAAAATAGCATGACATCTCCCCAACCTCTTCCCGGCCTTCTGGGTATTCAACCTTATGCCGGGGGCGAATCGGAAATAACCGGCGTCGATAGGATCATCAAGCTGGCCTCCAACGAAGGTGCTTTGGGCCCAAGCCCAAAATCCGTTGCCGCGGTCGCCGAAGCGGCCCGGGACATGCACCGTTACGCCGATGGCGATTGCGCCAAGCTGCGCGCCGCAATCGCCAAACAGAACGGACTTGAAGTGGAACGCATCGTCTGCGGCTCCGGATCGGACGAGCTGATCTATCATCTCTGCCGCGCCTATGCGGGTGTGGGCGATGAGGTGCTTCACAGTGCCCACGGTTTTGCCATGTATTCGATCTATGCCAAGGCTGCCGGTGCGGCGCCCGTGGCGGCGCCCGAGAAGGGCATCACCGCCAATGTGGATGCTCTTTTGGGCAAGGTGACTGGCAAGACCCGGATTTTGTTTATCGCCAATCCCAACAATCCGACGGGCACTTATCTGGGCAGCGGCGAACTCCAGCGCCTGCGGGACGAATTGCCCAGCCGCATTCTGCTGGTGGTGGATTCGGCCTATGCCGAATATATCTCGCGCAACGATTACACGGCGGGCGAGGAAATGGTCCAGGCGGGTGATAATGTGGTCATGTTGCGTACATTTTCCAAGATATACGCCCTGGGCGGCCTGCGTCTCGGCTGGGCCTATTGCCCGCCCGAGGTGGCCGATATCATCAATCGCATCCGCAGTCCCTTTAACGTCTCGGCCACCGCTCAGGCGGCCGGGCTGGCGGCGGTGGAGGATTTGGAATTTCTGGCCAAATCCGTTGCCCATAACGAAGCCTGGCTGGCCTGGTTGACTGAAGAGCTGCGCGCCCTGGGCCTGACCGTGCCGGAAAGCTTCGGTAATTTCGTGCTGGTCCGCTTTCCCGAAACCCCCGGCCAGGATGCGGAGGCGGCGGATGCCCATCTCAAATCCAAAGGCATCATCGTGCGCCGCATGGGGGGCTATGGGTTGCCCGACGCCTTGCGCATCACTATCGGGCTGGAAGACGAAATGCGGGCCGTGGTCCAGGCCTTGCAGGAATTCACAGGCTGAACAATGACCGGAACCGAAACCAAACCCATGTTTTCGCGCATTACCCTGATCGGTATCGGGCTGATCGGGTCATCTTTGGCCCATGTCATCCGGCGCCACGGCTTGGCGGATCATATCGCCGTCGCCGCCCGCTCCGCCGAAAGCCTGGAGGTTGCCCAGGAACTGGGGCTGGCCGACAGCATCTATCTGGACGCCGCCGAGGCCGTCAAGGATGCGGATCTGGTTATCATCTGCACGCCCATCGGAACCTACCGGGCCATCGGAGAGATGATCGCGCCCCATTTGAAGCCCGGGGCTATTTTGAGCGATGTGGGATCGGTCAAACAGGCCGTGATCCAGGATTTGGCCGATTTGATGCCAGAGGGCGTTCATCTCGTCCCGGCCCATCCGGTGGCGGGCACGGAGCATTCCGGGCCGCGCGCCGGTTTTGTCGAATTGTTCGAAGGCCGCTGGTGCATCCTCACGCCGCCGCCGGGGGCCGATGAAGATGCTATGGAACGGGTTGCCGAATTTTGGCGCCGGGCCGGCTCCAATATCGAAATCATGGAGCCCGAGCGTCATGACCGGGTGATGGCCATGACCTCCCATTTGCCCCATCTGATCGCTTACACCATCGTCGGCACGGCGACCGATCTGGAAGGCTCCCTGCGCGACGATGTGATCAAGTTTTCTGCCGGCGGTTTCCGCGACTTCACCCGCATCGCCGCATCCGATCCGGTCATGTGGCGCGATGTCTTCGTCAATAACCAAGAAGCCGTCCTGGAAATCCTGCAACGCTTCAACGAAGACCTGACCGCCCTGCAACGCGCTATCCGCTGGGGTGAGGCCGATACGCTGCATGATTTATTCACCCGCACCCGGGAAATCCGCCGGGGCGTGGTGGATGCCAAACAGGCTTGACGCTCTAACGCAGGATTTTAACCTTATCCCCTGCTGTACTTCCGCCGCCCCAATCGATCACCGGCAGTTCGGCCAAAGTGACGGGGCCGGCATATAATTTGCCCTTCTGAATGGTCAAAGGCAGGCTGACCGTGCTGGGGCCGCCCCCCGATGGGCGCCGGGCCAGGGCGCCCAGAACCAGCTTCGCCATAGCCGCGTCGCGCGACCGGATCAGGCCCGCCCGGCGTAGCCGGTCGACGGTGGCGAAGAACCCCCGTATGCGAGCGGTCATGGCCCCGACGGGCTGCAGCTCCTTGTCCAGCGCCAGGGTCCCGTTGGCCAGCACGTCCAGGGGGCCGTGGCGCAGGCGGATTTGTTTTACTTCCACCGTTCCTCCCCCGTCGCGCCATTTGCTCAGCGCTTTTACCAGGGAGCTTGGCGGCAATTCGCCCAGAATCTTGCCCAAGACGAGGAGATCACTGACGTCTTGTCCCAAAGGCAATGGGATGAATTCCGGAACCCGCAGATCCTTGCCGGTCAGCTTGAGGGAAAATGTAGGTGTTTGATGGGTGATTTCGCCGGGAAACAATCTCTCGGCCGTCAGATGCAGGGATTTGACCTGGACCTGGGGAGGGGCGCCCTTTTTACCATTTGCATGGGCCAGGCCCAGCCCCTTGACCTCAATTTTCGCGGCACTGGGCAACCCGTCTCCATGCATGATCCAGCGGGAAAACAGCCGCTTTGCCGCACCCTTATAATTGATCAATTTTCCTTCATGGGCGAAGCTTGCCGCCAATTCTCCTGACAAATCCACATCGAATTGGTTAAATTTCCAGGGCACGGCCTGGGCCAGAAAGCGGCTGGCCTCCAGGCGCCCGCCCGTGGACTCCGCGCCCTGCCCGCCAAACCCCGCCCGGCTCATTTTGGGGGCCGTCATCAGGACCTGGAGGGAGCTCGGAAATCCGCTCAGTTCAAGCCGGTCATAGGTGACCGCCACCCCTTCGCTCCGGCGCATCTCGACCCAGCCCAAGACCGCCTTTCGCAACTGAGTGGCGCCGAAAAACCAAAGCCCCGTATAGGAAAGGGAGAGGAGTGCGGCGATCACCACGCTTATCAGACTATAGCGGATGACTTTCAGATAGGGCGGCGGCTTGTAATCGAAGACCGGATGACGGGGCAGCTTGGGCCCCTCCTCCAGCCAATCGGATTGGTCGGAAGGCCCCATCTCAGCCACTCTTTGCTTCTTTCGGGCGCATCCTCCTTATATAAACACTTTGGCAAAAGGTAGCGAGGCCCATGACGATAAAGAACGGCTCGGTCCCCGGGCAACTGGATAAGCACGGATTTTGGACGGGCGCGGCCCCCCTGGTCTTTGTCTTCCTGTGGAGCACCGGGTTCCTGGCCGGGCGGGCCGGTTTGGGCCATGCCGAACCCTTTACCTTCCTGGCCATCCGTTTCGCCATCGTCGCCGGGTTGATGCTGCTGGTGTCCCTGGTCAGCCGGGCGCCCTGGCCGGATAGCGCACGCATGTTCGTCCATGTGGCCATCGCCGGTGTATTGCTTCATGCCGGCTATCTGGGAGGCGTGTTCGCGGCCCTCGATCATGGCCTGTCCACCGGCCTGGTGGCCGTCGTCGTCGGCCTGCAGCCGCCCCTGACAGCCGCAATCGCTGGGCCCTTGCTGGGTGAGAAGGTGGGGCGGCGGCAATGGCTGGGGATTGGATTGGGCTTTTTGGGCGTGATGCTCATCATCGGGCGCAAGGTTTCCCTTTCCATGGATGACAATCTGGATCTGTGGTTCGCCTTTATCGGCCTGGCCGGCATAACGGCGGGGACGCTTTATCAGAAGAAATTTTGTGGAACCATGGATTTACGCTCGGGCTCGGTCATCCAGTTCAGCGCCGCCGGGCTGGTCACCGGGCTTATCGTGGTCAGTTTCGAGACCATGGAAATCCAGTGGACCACAGACTTCATCCTGGCCACCGTCTGGCTGGTACTGGTCCTGTCCGTCGGGACCATCACCCTTCTTTTCATTCTCATCCGCCGCGGTGCGGCGACCAAGGTTGCGAGCCTTTTTTACCTGGTCTCGCCAGTGACCGCCGTGATGGGCTATTTCATGTTCGATGAAGTGCTGGGGCCTTTCCAACTTGCCGGCATGGGCGCCGTGGTGTTGGGCGTTGCCTTGGTCACGAGCGATCCGGAATCATGAAAGGCATCTGGATTTTCGGCTATGGATCCCTCATGTGGCGGCCCGGTTTCCCCTTCATTGAGACCCGCCGGGCGCGTCTTTTTGGCTATCACCGGGCCATGTGCATCCAATCCGTTCTTTACAGGGGAACCGAAGAAAAGCCCGGCTTGGTCGCCGGGCTGATGCCGGGCGGTTCTTGTGCGGGGCTTGCCTTCCGGGTGGCGCCGGAAGTGAAAGACGAGGTGATCGATTATCTGGACGCGAGGGAATTGATTGGTGATGTCTATATTCCAGGCTGGCGGACGGTGCATTTCGATGGAGGCCGGGTGCAGGCCTATTGTTATGTAGCCAACCGGGCCAATCCCCAATATGCCGGCCGGCTGGACCCGGAGCGCGCCGCCCGCATCATCTGGGACGCCCATGGGTCAGAGGGTGCGGGCCGGGAATATGTGGAGAACATCCTGGCCCATCTGGATGAACTGGGCATCCGCGATGGCGCACTCCGGCGCCTGGCAGCCTGGTTTCCCAAACTGGATGAGGCCAATCCGGGCTAGGTCCTGTTGACAGTTAACGGACTATCAATGGTTTGTGTGATTCAAGCAAG
>CAZBQG010000008.1:19372-35460 GCA_964493945.1 uncultured Rhodospirillaceae bacterium | reverse complement strand
GGCTTGGGCTTGGGCTTGGGCTTGGGCTTGGGCTTGGGCTTGGGCTTGGGCTTGGGCTTTGGCTTGGCTTTAGCTTTGGGCTTAGCTTTCGGTTTTGTCTTTGCTTTTACTTCTTTGCCACCGGCCAGATCGCCCAGTAAGCCGGCCAGCCGGCCGATCAGTTCGGTCCAATCGCCTGGCGCGCCCTGCCGGAACAGGCGGGAAGTGGGATACCAGGGACTGTCGTCTCTGTCTTTAAACCAGCGCCATTCCGTTACATGGGGCAAGGCAAGCCAGACCGGCTTACCCATGGCGCCGGCCAGGTGGGCAACGGCGGTATCGGCGGAGATGACCATATCCAGATTGGCGATGGCCGCCGCCGTGTCCGCGAAATCACTAATGCCGGGGGCCAGATCGATCAATCCAGCGCCGGTCAGAGGTTCAAGAATTTGCGGCTCTTGCCCTATCTGAAGGCCAAAAACGCGCGCACCCTCCACCGCCAGAAGGGGTGTCAGATGCTCGGGCGGGATGGAGCGGGCGTGATCGTTGGGATGTGTGGGGCGCCCGGCCCAGGCCAGCCCCACCTTGATGCCGGCCCCCTCCGGATCAGCCTCTTCAATGCGCCCGCGCCAGGCTTCCGTCAGTTCCTTATCGGCGGATAAATATGGGATTTCAGCCGGGATCGAATCCAACTCCGTACCGCAAAGCAAGGGCAGACTAAGCAGCGGCGCATGAAAATCAAAGGTCGGCAGGGTCATGCCCTTGACCCGTAAAAGTTCCACATGCGCCATGCCCCGCAACAGCCGGGCCATCTGAGGGTCGCATTCCAGCACAACACGCCCGCCCTTCTCCGCCACCAGCTTCACATACCGCAGGAACTGGAAGGCATCGCCAAAGCCCTGTTCGGTATGGAGCAAGATCACCTTGCCCGCCAGATCGCCGCCCAACCACATGGGAGCCGCAAAGGGGCGTTTTTCGGAGGTGAATTTACTCACCATCCAGCGCCATTCATATTCTAGCCAGCCTTCCGCCAGGCGGCCTTCTCCCAGAAGGCCGAGGGCCAGATTGAAATAGGCATCGGCCAGATCGGGCTCGGCAATCAAGGCCAGGTGCAATTCCTCCAGGGCCTCCTCGCCCCGCCCCTGTTCGCGCAGTACGCTGGCCAGATGGGTGTGGACCCGTGCCATACCCGAGCGGAGGGCCAGGGCCTTGCGGTAGTTGGCTTCGGCCTCATCCAGCTTTCCCCCTTCGCGCTGCAATATACCCAGATTGTTGAGGGCTTCCGCGTAGTCAGGCCGGAGGGTGAGCGCCTTTTCATAGGCACTGGCGGCGGCATCGGGATTACCAACCGTGCTCAGCGCCCTGCCCAACCCATTGCAGGCCTCGGCATATTCCGGACGGACGGAAAGGGCCTGACGGTAGGCTTGCAAGGCCTCGTCCATTTCCCCCATCTCCTGGCAGATTTCTCCCAAATTAAAGAGCGCCTTGGCATAGCCCGGATCCAGGCTGACGGCCTTGCGTAAAGCCTGGACCGCCACATCCAAACGGCCCTGGGCATACAGCGCCAGACCAAGGTTGGCATGGCCCTTGGCGTAATCCGGCACGCCTTGAATCAAACGTTGGAAAACCTGGCCGGCCTGCTCCAGACGGCCCAGACGCAATAGAGCGGTTCCCTGATTATTCGTAGCCGAGGAATTGCCGGGCTCTATTTCCAGCGCTTTTTGATAGGCGCCAACCGCGTTTTCCACGCGCCCATGGGAATACATCACCATCCCTATGCCGTTGAAGGCCTGGGCCTCACCGGAAAATTCCTCGGCGATGGCCTGAAAAATTCCATCGGCGCGATCAAGGTCGCCCTTGGCGATTTCAGCCGAGGCGGCATTCAGCGCATCAATAAGCGGGTTCGGGCCGCTCTCTTTTCGTGGATCGTCATCCGTTTCGGCTGTTTCCTCACCCAACCCCATTCCTCCTCAATCGATTGCGGCTCGCCAGTCCCCTCCGCCGCCCGTCTGCCGGCCGGGCTCTAGATCGGGATGAGTGTAGCATGTATCCAGATCCAGATAATCCTCCATCAGAACCCAATCACGAAAGGCAGGATCCTCGCTGAAATGCCTTAAATGATCACCGATACCGGCCATCAGCCCTTTTTCAATGCTTCGGCACAGAGTATCGGGCACCACACTTGGATCGCGCAGATACCGCCTGGCGATGGCCGTCACTTCAACTTTACTTGGCAGTTCATAGGCTTCGCGTCGTTGGCGCAGGAACTGAAATGACCGGGCCACCCCCGCTGTATAGAATTTCCTCTCCAGTGATGGCAATTCCATGCGCCAGGCGGGTATCCAATGATCGACGGCGGCGCCCGGATGATAAATCACCCGGTGCCCAGCCTCGGCGATGGCCTTTGACGGAGCGATCTCACCATCGCCATAAAAATGAAGGAGATGTCCGGGCACGGCAGAGGGATGAAAACCACCAACGCCCCGCAAAAGATCGAGCCGCACATTGTAATTCGATCCCCAGACGAAATTGGCCGGCAAATCCATCACTTCGCCGCCCAGTTCCATGAGCCCCAAGGCCGGATGGGTTTCAGAGCCCGGCTCGCCCAGGCGCATATGCACCACCCAAGGCGTCGGATCGGCTTCATAGGCGCCCAGGATGGGACCACCCAGCAGCCCCACGGCGGGATCGGAAAAACCTTCGGCAACGGATCCCAGCCAGCCCGGCCGGGGGCGCACATCATCATCGATGAAACAGCCCACCTCGCCCTTGGCCTGGGCCAGCGCGCTATGCCACCCAATCAATTGCCCCGGCCTCTCATCATGGATAAAACGGCAATTGGGAAGTATGGCTCCATAATCCGCAGCTTCCCCGCCCGGCCCGTTCTCGGCGACAATGACCTCGAAATCATCCTTGGGCCAGCTTTGCCGGCTCAGGGCTTCCAGACCGGCGGCCAGGCTTTGCAAGCGGTTGGCGGTGGATATGATGACGCTGATGAACATGGTGCTGTCCGCTACTTTCAAGCCTGGGGCAAAAGCCCGTTGCTCTTGTCGCCGGCCACGATAAGAGCCAAAGCCTCGGCAGTCCAATGATCAAGCCTGCCCTGATAATGAAGCGCGGTTTCCAGGGACTGGGTAGAGGCAGGAAGGGGCATGCCCGCACCATCCAGGCGGCGCAATTGGAACATGATCCATTTGCGGATCAATTCCAGGGCGGCCTCGTCCTTTTGCCGGTTGATTTCCCCGGCCACGCCGATCGGCAAAAGATCCCCCAAATAGGGTGGGTACAGATTGACCGCCCGGTAAAAAGCATCCAGCAGTTCGCCGCCCTGCTCGCCGCTTTTGGCCAAACCGATGGTCAGCAGCCGGTAGGCCGGAAAATTCAATCTGGTCCCGGCAACGGCTTCCCTGAGATGGGCCAGGGTACTTTTCTCCTCGCCCTGTTCCATGGCGGCCAATCCCAAAAAAGTTCTCGCACCGGCCCGGATCATGGATTTGGACTGGGAAAAATCCTCATCCCCCCGGCGCAGAGCCTCGACCGTGACCCGGTAATAATCGCCGTAGGGAAACATTTCCGACAGGGGCTTTACCCGGTGGCTGAGAAGCGCATCCCGGGTCGCATCGAAGGTAATGTCCTGATCGGAGAGGATCTGTTCAAACTGGGCGCAGGCCTCCACCTTGACGCCGAACAGCCATAAGGCGCGGGCGTAATTGAAACGCAGAACCAGGGCTTGGGGAAAGGCTTCCAGCCCGGCCCGGAAAATATTCAACGCCAAGCGTCCCATTTTCTGGTTACCGGGTAAAAGAATGGCCCCGTAAAAAGCCGCCGCCCCGGCGAAATTCATATGGGCCGGAGTCTTTTCGGCAATGCTCAGATTGGCTTTGGAAATGGCGCTGTAGATCGGCACGCCCCACTCCACGCCATAACCACGCAATTCGACCGGCACCGGTCCCAATGCATCACTTTTTTCCCTGCCTTCCCCATCCGCCAGCAAGGTTTGGAAATAACAGAATTTTAAGAACCTGGATTCGCGGGCCGGTGAGGGCCAGAAAAGCTGGGCGAAGGCTTTAGTGCGTGCGGCCCTATCCGGGGCCTGGCCGGACTTGGCCGGGCCTTCTGAAAGCAGGGCCAGAATATCCGCCTCGGGGCTTTCTGGATCGACGCTAAACACCTCGCCCAGAACCCCATCCAGCCCGTCGCCGGCCCAGCCCCGGTCATTGGACAGGATAGAGGTGGAATGGCGCAGGGCATCAATGGTGCGGGTCTGCACGCCGCCCTTATACCTTAAATGGGTGGCCACGAAGCGGGCCGATGCCATAGCTTTCAGATAGCGCTCGTCATTCATGTAGTCATCATGAATGGCGATGCGGGCGGCCGCGTCGTCCAGGGTCGCAAGGCGGAACAGGAACTGGGCCTTATCCCGCATATATGGGACAAAGGCCCGCCCGGTGAACAGGACATCCACCTCCTTCAAGCCCGCGGGCGGCGGGAAGGCCGTGCTCCAGCCATAGCTGTCATGACCGGGAAAGGCGGCAACCCTGGCCGAATGTATGGCATTAATTTCGTCATGTTCCGCCGCCGAATTGGCGATCACCACCGTGCTCGCGGCATAATCCCCATGGCGGGTGGCAAAGAAAAAATCATAATCCGATGACCAAGATACCAAAGGAGGCCCATCCAGCCCGGCGCCTAAAGGCAGATAAGGGCCGAAAGCATCCAGATTGATCAAGAAATCCACTTCTGCCCGATCCGGCAGGCCGGCCAGCAAATCAGCCATGGAAGTGCCGAAGCCGTCGGCATCCAGGCTGCGGCGGAAGATACGGAACCCCGGTACGTTTTCATAAGATGCCGCCTTGTCCGAGCCGGGCATGGATAAAAGCACCACATCCAGGGCCGGTCTGTTCACCGCTTTTTCCAGGCCCCGGGCCGGGCCGCCGGCCTCCGTTCCAACCAATCCACCGAGTATCTCCGCCGCCCCATCCCGGTCTTCCAGGCACCAAAGGGCGAAGCCTTCATAAAGGCGGGCCATGGACGTGCGCCGGGCAATGCTTTGCAACAGGGCCAGGCCCGGCACCACCGCCCCACACATGATGGCCGCCATGGCCAGGCTTTCGGGATCATCCTCTCCGGCCAGGGACAGGGCGACGGGATAATTCCCAGCCTCCAGCGCCTCCCGGGTGGAGGAATAGCTGCGCCCGATGGTGATTGCATCCCTTGGCAGATGGGGCCGGGGATCTATCTTATGAAGCTCCACCATCACTCAGCCGGGACCGTCAGGTGATAGGCATCAGGGCGGCGGCGACGCGTCGGCCTTCGGCCAAAAGCACATTGAAGGTGCGGCAGGCAGCGCCCGTATCCATGCATTCGGTCACCACGCCGGCGGCGCGTAAAGCGCGCTGAATTTCCGGAGGCACATTTTTTCCCCCATCACCCGATCCGAAAAGAAGCAGTTCGGTGGGCGGATCGGACTCCGTCACCGGGGCGAAGGTTCCCAGCCCCCCATCTTCTCCCACTTCCACGACCCAGGGCAGCGTGCGTTCGGGAAAGACGAGCACGCCTCCCACATATTTTTGTCCACCGATTTGAAAAGCTCCGCCGCCATAGCTTTCGATGAGCTGGCGTCCTTTAGAAATAAGGGGCGTGACGTCCATCCGCTGGGCCGCCTCATTTGGTTAGGCCGCTTCACCCTCGCCGGCCGGGGAGCTGCTTTCGCCGCCCCGCTTGATGTTCATATAGAGCAACAGGGGAACCGCCAGACAAATGGAAGAATAGGTTCCGACCAGCACGCCCCAGATCATGGCGAAACTGAAGCCGCGAATAACCTCACCCCCCAACACATAAAGAGAACTCAAGGCAAGCAAGGTGGTCACCGAGGTCATGACCGTGCGCGACAGGGTTTCATTGATGGAATTGTTAAGGAGCTCGGGCAGCGCCAGCTTTTTGTATTTGCGCAGATTTTCGCGCACCCGGTCATAAACCACCACCGTATCATTGATGGAATAGCCGGCAATGGTCAGGATAGCCGCCACCGTGGAGAGATTGAATTCCATACCGGTCAGGGCAAAAATCCCGATGGTCGTCAGCACGTCATGGATCAGGGCGATCACCGCGACCACACCAAACTGCCATTCGAAGCGGAACCAGATATAAATCAATATGGCTATCACGGCCAATCCTACGGCGAGAACCCCGTCGCGGAACAATTCTTCGCTGACCTTGGGCCCGACAAATTCGGTGCGGCGGTATTGCACCCCACCGCCCAGCGCCTGCTTGACCGCCTCCACCGCTTTTTGCTGGGCCTTCTCGCCGCCTTCCTGACGTTGCACGCGGATCAGGATATCCGTGGGTGCGCCAAACTCCTGAAGGGCAACCTCACCCAACCCCAAGCCCCCAAGGGTGGAACGCATATCCCCCAGGCGGCCGGCTTCCTGGGTGCGGACTTCGATCAAAATGCCGCCCTTGAAATCAATGCCGTAATTCAGGTTGCGGGAAAAGAAAAGCACCGCCGAGGCTAGAATCAAAATAGCCGAAAAGACGAAAAACATGCTTCTCCGGGAGATGAATTCCACATTGGGATTGGTGGGAACGAGGTGCAGTTTGAACATGATCCAGACCTAAATTGGCAAGGCGACGGGTTTGGTCCGGCGCAGCCAAAGCACGATCAAAAGACGGGTCAGCATGATCGCGGTAAACATGGAAGTGGCAATGCCGATGGCCAGGGTAATGGCGAAACCGCGCACCGGGCCCGATCCGAAATAAAGCAGAATAAAGGCCGCGATCAGAGTGGTGACATTGGCATCAATGATGGTCGTAATGGCCCGCTGATAGCCCGCCTCAATGGACGAGATGGGCGTCCGCCCATGTCTTATTTCTTCCCGGATGCGTTCAAAAACCAATACATTCGCATCCACCGCCATGCCCACCGTAAGCACGATGCCGGCAATTCCGGGAAGGGTCAGTGTAGCCTGCAACAGGGACAAAACGCCCAGGATCATGATCATATTGACCAAAAGGGCGACGTCGGCCATGGCCCCGAACAAGCCATAGACCATGATCATGAAGACCACCACCAGAACCAGCCCGATGATGCTGGCCACTTTGCCCGAAGCAATGGAATCGGCGCCGAGACCCGGCCCGACGGTCCGCTCTTCAAGGATGGTCAAGGGTGCGGGCAAGGCGCCGGCGCGCAGCAGCAAGGCCAGTTCATCGGTCTCGGCCACACTGAAATTCCCGGTAATCTGCCCGCTGCCACCCATGATCGGCTCCTGGATGACCGGCGCGGTGATCACCTCGCCGTCCAGCACAATGGCGAAGGGGCGGCCCACATTCTGCATTGTCGTGCGGCCAAACCTTTTGGCGCCGGCGGTGTCGAAACGGAAAGAAACCGCCGGGCGGCTGTTTTGATCGATCGTGGCGCTCGCCTGCACCAGACGTTCGCCGCCCACTTCCACTTTTTTGCGCACCAGATAAGTTTGGGCACCGTCGCCGGAATTTGAGGCCGAGCTGGGCAGCCTTTGACAGCCGGGCGGCACCCGCCCAGCCCCCGCCCCCAGGGCGCCCTGGCAAAACAGATGAAAGGTCATCTTGGCCGTCTTGCCCAAAAGCCGCTTAAGCCCTTCCGGATCGGCGACACCGGGTGCCTGGAGAAGGATACGGTCCTGCCCCTGGCGCTGGATGGTGGGTTCCTTGGTACCGGTCTCGTCGATGCGGCGGCGAATGATTTCAATGGATTGCTGCACGGCGGCGGCGCGCCGCTCGCGGATGGCCTGTTCGGTCAATTCCATGGTGATGCGGCTGCCGTCCAGGTCGATATCCATGCCTTCGTCCAGGTTGCGCACCAGGCGCTGGGCGACGCCGGCACGGCCCGCGTCGCGGATATTCACTTGCAGGGTCAGCCCCCTCAACCCCAGGCCGGTATAGCCTATCTTCGCTTTGCGCAATTCGCGGCGCACGGCATCAACCAGGGCAAGCAGGCGTTCGCGCAGTACCTCGTCCACCTCTACTTCGAGCAACAGATGGGCGCCGCCCTGCAAATCCAGGCCCAGATTGACCTGTTTATGGGGGACCCAGCCGGGCAGTCCGGCGGCCGTGTTCTTGTCCAGCAGATTGGGCGCGGCAAACACGATGCCAAGTACGATGACGCCCAGAATGGCGGCAATCTTCCATTTATCAAAATAGACCATGACCGGTGCCGGATCGCCCTATCGGCCGCCGCCCATTAATTTACCCAACAGGCCGCCACCGCCGCCTTGCTGACCGTCGCCCGCTTGGGGGCCGGCGCCGGCACCCGGGGATGGCTGGTTCTTGGGCACCACCTGGGCGACCAGATTGCGCGCCACCTTGATCTTTACGCCTTCGGCGATTTCCACGGCCAGCTCCTCGGCATTGAGCACCTTGGTCACCGTTCCCATGATGCCGCCGCCGGTGATGATCTTGTCGCCCCGCTGAATGGCGGCGAGGGTCTCGCGGTGCATCTTCGCCCGTTTTTGCTGGGGGCGGATGAGGAGAAAATAAAAGACAACGAAAATCAGGATGATGGGTATGAAAGTCCCAATCCCTCCTCCGGCACCTCCCGCGCCTTGGGCGAGGGCTGGTGAAATAAACATCGCGTACTCCTTAACAGTAAGGCGGAACTGCCGGACTATAGCCAGACCGGCCCTTGTTGCAAATATTTAGCGCGTTCCCGCCTCTCATGCTAGTGTCCGCCAGATTTTTTCCATAAGTGTTTTTTTCTGAAGGAGCCATCATCCGTGCCGGAAGACGAACAGACCCGCCTGTTGCGCCGCATCGCCGAAGGATTGGAGCGCCTGGCCCCGCCCGCCGCCACCCCTGCCAATCCTCATGGGGCGGAAGCCTTCGTCTGGCACGCCGAGGCGGGAATATTGGAGCCCGTAACCCGCATCAACCGCTTGAAAATCGAATTGCTGCGGGGAATCGACGGCCAGAGCCAGGCCCTGATGGCCAATACGGAGCGATTCGCCGCCGGTTTGCCTGCCAATAACGCCCTTCTTTGGGGGGCCAGGGGAACGGGCAAAAGCTCTCTGGTCAAGGCGGTGCTGGGTGCGATCAACGAAATAGCGGAAGAACCTCTGGCCCTTGTGGAAATCAACCGCGAAGACATTCCTACCCTGCCCGCCTTGTTGCAGATTTTGCGCGGCTGGCCGCGCCGCTCTGTCGTCTTTTGCGATGATCTGTCCTTTGAAGGCCAAGATGGCAGCTTCAAATCCCTCAAGGCCATCCTGGAAGGCGGCGTCGAGGGGCGGCCCGACAATATGATTTTCTACGCCACCTCCAACCGGCGCCATCTCATGCCCCGCGACATGATCGAAAATGAACGCTCCACGGCCATCAATCCGGCCGAGGCGGTGGAGGAAAAGGTCTCGCTGTCGGACCGATTCGGATTATGGCTGGGCTTTCACCCATGCTCCCAGGAGATTTTTTTTGAAATCATCGAATCCTATGCGGAGTTTTATGGGCTGGAGATTGAACAATCAGAGCTGCGCGCCCAGGCCATTGAATGGTCGGTCACCAGGGGTGCGCGTTCAGGCCGGGTCGCCTGGCAATTCATTCAGGACCTGGCCGGACGGCTGGGCCGGAAACTGGATTAGAGCTTTTTTCCGGCTCAGATGACGTAAGGGATTAACCGCCTTGCGTCCCCGCCGCATTTCAAAATGCAATTGAGGTGCCTGAACATTACCCGTGCGCCCGACCCGGGCGATGGCCTGGCCACGGGCCACTCGCTGGCCCCGCTTGACCAGAAGCATCTGATTATGGGCATAGGCCGTGACCCAGCCATCGGCATGCTTGATCAGCACTAGATTGCCAAAGCCCCGTAGCTCATTACCGGCATAGGCGACTACACCGCTTCGCACGGCGCGCACCGGCGTGCCCCGCTTGGCGGCAATATTGATACCGTCGTTATGCAGCCCGTTCCGCTTGCCACCGAAGCTTGACAAAATTTTGCCCCGCACCGGCCAGATAAAGCCCCCCTTGCCCAATTTGGGAGGCAGGGGAAGGGGTGTGGGCTTGGCCGGTGCGGCTGTTTTGAGCTTAGCCGGGGGCCCCAGGGTTCGGCTCTCGACCCGGGGGCTGATGGCTTTGGGTTTTGGTTTGATTGCCGGCTTACTCCGCACCAGACGGAGGGGTGGCGCCACACCCGGCAGGCGCAACCGCTGATCAATCAAGATGCGGAAAGGCGGTTCCAGTTGGTTGGCGCGGGCCAGCATATACATACCCACCCCGTAACGCCTGGAAATCCCATAGAGGGTTTCCCCTCGAACCACCCGGTGATACCGCGCCTTGGGCAAATTGATGCGCTGACCTGGCGCCAGCTCATAAGGGGGCCCCAGCCGGTTGATCTGGATAATGCCCCTGACCGAAACGCCGTAATGGCGGGCCAGACTGTAGATGGTCTCACCGGGCAGGACCTTGACCCAGGCGGGCACGGGTAGCTGCGCTTTCTGCTTTGCCTTCCGGGGCGCTCTGACCGGCGTCCGGGCCGATGGTAGATTGGACAGACGGGGCCCGGATGATGGCGCCGGAATTTCCAATCCACTGCAGGCGCTCAGCGCCAGCAAGCCAGCAAGAGCAACGAAAGCCGGGCGGTCCATGGGGAACTGCATGGGCCGATTATGATCAAACCGGCGGCCTGCTTCAATGGGTGTGGGCTCAAATATCATCCTCGGGGATGAGGGGAACGAAGCGGACCTGGCGTATTTCCTCGGTCTCGAAACCGCTCCCCTGGCGGCGCACGCGCATGATTACCTGGCTTTGCTCATCATGTCCGACGGGAACCACCATCAGCCCGCCTTCGTCGAGTTGATCGGCCAGGACGGGCGGCACATCGGCGGCAGCGGCGGTCACGATGATGCGCGAAAAGGGCTCCTGTTCGGGCCATCCCAGGGTTCCGTCCCCGATGCGCGTGGTGATGTTGGAAAGGCACAGTTGGCTAAAAATTTTCTCGGCGCCCATCATCAGTGGCCGGTGACGCTCGACCGTATAGACCCGCCTGGCCAGGCGCGCCAGCACCGCCGTCTGATAGCCGGACCCGGTGCCCACCTCCAATACCTTCATGCGCTCCCCGACAGACAGTGCCTCACTCATGATGCCGACGACGCTGGGCTGGCTGAGAGTCTGATGATGTCCGATGGGTAGGGCCACATCGTCATAGGCCTTGTCGATGAAGGCATCGGGCACGAACAGATGGCGGGGGATTTCCTCCATGGCGGCCAGCACCCTGGTATCGGCCACGCCCGCCTTGCGCAACGCCAACACGACCCGGATGCGGCGCTTGTCCTGGTTCAAGTGAACACCTTCCTGAATTTCCGCAAACCGGAAACATGGGTCATATCCATGGACATTGGTGTGACCGAAACGGCACCGCTGCGGACCGCTTCCAGATCCGTACCGGGGGCGTAGCGTTTGGAATCCCGCTGCGCGCCGATCCAGTAAAAAGGCCGCCCCCTTGGGTCCGTGCCTTCACGGATATCATCACCGATCTTGCGCCGCCCTTCCCGCGTCACCTGGATGCCCGTGACTTTGCCAAGCTTGATGGAAGGGAAATTGACATTGAGGAACAGCCCCCTGGTCCAGGGCACGGTGAGCGCCTTTTTGAGCACAAGGGGTGCGAATTTTTCCGCCGCCGCCCAACTGACCGGCCCGCCGGAATATGCTTTATCGCTTTCCACATATTGGCTGAGGGCGATGGCCGGGATGCCCAGCAAGGTGGCCTCCATGGCCGCCGCGATGGTCCCCGAATAGGTGGTGTCCTCGCCCATATTGCCGCCCAGATTGATACCCGACAGAACCAGATCGGGGCGCTTGTCCCGCAAAAGCTGGTTGACCGCCAAAAGGACGCAATCGGTCGGCGTGCCATCGACCGCATAACGCCTGGGCCCAAGTTTCCGAAGGCACAAGGGGCGCCGCAGGGTGAGCGAATGGCTGGCGGCACTTTGCTCGGTCTCGGGTGCGACCACCCAAAGCTCGGCCACCAGGGGGCGGACGATCTTCACCAGCTTTTTCAAACCGGGCGCATGGACACCGTCATCGTTGGAAATCAGCACCCGGGCGCGGGCCAGATTCATGAGCGCCTTAGCCATTGGCCTCGATCAATTCCATACCGCCCATATAAGAGTGAAGGGCCCCCGGCAAGGCGATGGTGCCGTCGGCCTGTTGGCCATTTTCAAGGATAGCCACCAAAGTCCGGCCAACGGCCAGGCCCGATCCGTTGAGGGTATGAACGAAGCGGGTCCCCTTGCTTTCCTTGGGCCGGAACCTGGCTTTCATGCGCCTGGCCTGGAAGTCTCCGCAATTGGAGCAGCTTGAAATCTCCCGGTAGCGGTCCTGGCCCGGCAGCCACACCTCGATGTCGTAAGTCTTGCGGGCGGAAAAACCCAGATCACCCGTGCACAGCCGGACCGTCCGGAAGGGCAGTTCAAGACGCTTGAGTATTTCCTCGGCCCGCCCGGTCATGGCTTCGTGCTCTTCTTCTGATTGGCCGGGATGGGTGATGGCCACCATTTCCACCTTGTTGAACTGGTGCTGGCGGATCATGCCCCTCGTATCCTTGCCTGCCGCCCCCGCCTCGGCCCGGAAGCAAAGGGTATGGGCGACATAACGCAGCGGCAATGCGGCCTCGTCCAGAATTTCGCCGGCCACCAGATTGGTCAGGGGGACTTCCGCCGTCGGGATCATCCAGCGTCCATCATGGGTGCGGAATAGATCTTCCGAGAATTTGGGCAATTGGCCGGTACCGAAGGCCGCCTCGTCGCGCACCAGAACAGGCGGTGCCATTTCCGTCATACCGAACTCATTTGTGTGGATATCCAGCATGAAAGCGGCCAGGGCCCGTTCCAGCCGGGCCAGCGCCCCCTTGAGCACAACAAAGCGCGAGCCTGAAATCTTGGCCGCCACCTCGAAATCCATCAGGCCCAGTGCCTCGCCAAGATCGAAATGTTGTTTCGCCTCAAAATCGAAAGCAGGAGGCGTGCCCCATTGGCGGATTTCCTCATTGTCACTTTCGTCATTGCCTTGGGGCACATCATCGGCCACCAGATTGGGCAGGGCGGACAATGCTTCGTCCAGCCTTTCCGAATATTGGCGGGCCGTTTCCTCGATCTGGGCCTGCTCGTCTTTTGAGCGCGACACTTCCTCAATGGCCTGGGATGCGTCCGAGCCTTCGGCCTTGGCCTTGCCGATCTCCTTGGAAAGCTCGTTGCGCCTGGTCTGCAATTCCTGGGCCCGGGTCTGAGCGGCGCGGCGTTCGCGGTCGAGCTCGATCAGACCTGCGGCAGCCGGCTCCAGCCCACGGCGCGCGAGGCCTTTGTCAAATTCCTCAGGCTCTTCCCTGATCCATCGAATATCGAACATAAAATTTTCCGGGCAATTGGCTTCAATCAGCCCGCTTCTTATAGGCAGGGCCGGGGTGCCGGGCAAGCGGAGGCTCAGACCAGATTGAAATCTGTTTCCTCGTCGTCTTCCTCTTCCACATCTTCTTCCTCGGCGACGCGGGCCCGTTTGCGTTCGGCCCAACGTACGGCCAGGATGGATATCTCATAGAGCGCGATAATCGGCAGGGCCAGTCCCACCTGGCTGATCACGTCAGGCGGCGTCAGGACCGCTGCCGCGATGAACACCATAACCAGGGCATATTTGCGCTTGGCCGCCAGCCCCGCCGCCGTGGTCAGCCCGGCCCGGGCCATAAGGGTCAGCAGGATGGGCAATTGGAAACTGATGCCAAAGGCGAAAATCAAGCGCATGACCAGGGACAGGTATTCGTTGACCTTGGCTTCCAATTGAATGGGCAGGCCGCCGGCCACTGGCGGGCTCTCAAAACTTAGGAAAAATTGCCAAGCCAAGGGGAAAATAAAATAATAAACCAGCGCGCCGCCCAGAAAGAACAGGGCCGGCGTGAGAACGAGATAAGGCAGCAGGGCGCGCTTTTCATTGCCGTAAAGGCCGGGCGTCACGAAGCGCCAAAATTGTGCGGCAACGAAGGGAAAGGATAGGAAAAGGGCCGCAAAAAAGGATACCTTTATATAAGTGAAGAAGGCTTCATGGAGCGCCGTATAAATGAGCCGGCGGTTGCCGCCCCGCTCGCTCAAAATATCGGCCAGGGGCTGAACCAGGAAGGAATAGATATCGGCGGCGAAGAAATAACAGACGATAAAGGTGACCAGAATTGCGGCAACCGAATACATCAGCCGATTGCGCAACTCGATCAAATGCTCGAGTAGCGGCATAGAGTTTTCAGCACCACTGTCGCTCACGATTGGCTCTTATCCAGGGTTTTGGCGGATGAGCCGCCCCAATCGGTCTCGGCATCGAAATCGTCTTGTTCCGCCTGAACCTCTTTTTGGCGGTCTTCTTCCAGACCCAGGGGGTCATTGAGCTCATCGCCGCTCAAATCCACCGCATCCCTGAATTCCCGGTCAGGATCGATGGTATTTTCGATCATGCCCTGCATGCCGGTTTCACCAGCATTATCGATCTGGCGCTTGACCTCGTCCAGTTCGCTTTCACGGATGATGTCGTCCACATGGCCACGGAATTCACGGGTGAGAGCCTTGGCCTTTCCCACCATCTGACCCATCACCCGAAGCACGCGCGGCAAATCCTTGGGGCCAATAATGATGATGCCCACAACGACGATGATTGCTATCTCGGACCAGCCAATGTCGAACATGATGGCTATGCGTATTCAGGTTGCCAGGCCGGAAAATACCGCCCGCTATGGGTGCGGGTCAGCTTTTCCTCTGCTCTTCTTTATCTTCGGCGGACGCGGCTTGAACAGAGCTGTCAGCCAGCGGTGGCGTCTTTTTATCCGCGCCCTCGGCCATTTCATCTTTCATGCCAGATTTGAAGTTCTTGATGCCTTTGGCAACATCACCCATCACCCGGGGCAACTTTCCGGCGCCAAAAATAATCACAACGATCAGCAAGATGAGAACGATCTGCCAGGGACCTATGCCCATGAATTTAACTCCTTGCGAAGAAAGCCTTATCCGGCCCCTATAATGACAGAACAGGCGCCCCAGGGCAAATTTCCTAGCCGGGCGGCGGTTTGGAAGGCGGTATCCAGCCCTTCATGCGCGCATGCTGCTGGGGGGAGAGGTAATCCTCGATGGGGCCAAGGAATGATTTCACATAGACCAGGGATTTGGCATCACCGGGCGTGATACTGGCCAAAAGCAACTCGACACCTTTGTAGACCGCTTCGACGAAATTGGTGGATTGGCGCTCCGCCTCGGCCCAGGCTTCTTCCGCCCCGCCGGCGGAAAAACGGATGGGCTGGGCCATGAACAGCCGGTGGCGCAGATTGGTGTTGTCGATGGCGAAGCGGGCCAGGCGTTCGACGGTACGCTCTCCGGTGCGAAGCTCGCCTTCCAGATAGGCATCATGGGTCATCTTGCAGACCAGAAAATCGTCCGAACTTCTGGCCAGGTGGATCGCCTCGTCTTCGGCGGAACGCAAAAGCACTTCATAATCCATGGTGCTGAAATAAGGGGCGCCGCCGGGGGTCACCATCAGGGGGTGGGGGAAAAAGCAATGGGCGACAAAACCGGACTCTTTTACCGCCCAATTGATCTGCGTGGGATAGGCGGAGAATTGGTCCCCATCAAATGAGAAACCCCACGTGATGGGATGGGCGTGGCTGAGCCCGATCCGGACCAGCCCCGGCCCGTCCAGCCCCTTTCCACCCGCCTCTTTGAATGCCTCATCGAGTTCCGGCGCCGCACCTTCCTGGGAGAGGCGCATGAACATGGCTGCAAAAGACCTGGCACCGGCCATTCTTTGGCGATGCACTTCCATCAGGGAACCATTGGAGAATATAAAATCCGAATCCAGCAAAAGAACGGCAGTGTCTTCGTGGCGGGCGGCCTCGGCCATCAGATGAATGGCCGTCACCCGCTGCACATTATGTTTAATCACCGCCGGGTCCGAATTATCCATGGCGTCCGACAGCCGTCCGCCGCCATAGGGCAGGTCCTCGAAAAAAACCAGACGGAAATCCACATGCCCGCCAAGCAATTTTCCGGCTTCGGCCAATTGCGCCTCGGAGACACGGTCGGTGTAAACCCAATAGGTGATACCGGCCTCTTTGGCCAGAG
>CAZBQG010000008.1:0-19362 GCA_964493945.1 uncultured Rhodospirillaceae bacterium | reverse complement strand
AATATTTTCCTGGCTTAGCTGGCTGGCCAGTGAATAACGCAGAAATTTGTCAACGAAGGCCGAACCCCAAACGGTGACAAAAAAATCGTACCGCAAAATGCTATCACCTATTCCTCATTCGCCGTCACTGGCTGGTCATTCTCATCGGGCTTCCCTTCCTCATCTGGCCCGGCGCCGTCATCGGGATCCAGGGGATCGGGCAATTCACCTTCCACCTCATCACCATCATCGTCACCCTCGTTGACCAGTTCCAGATTGCCCTGTTCGGAGAAGGCATGGAGCACCGGGCGTTTATCCAAAAGACCGGCAGCCTTGAGCTCTTCCATACCCGGCAGATCATCCAGGCTTTCCAGCCCGAAATGATCTAAAAAACCTTCCGTCGTACCCCAGGTCACCGGACGCCCGGGTGTGCGGCGCCTTCCCTTGGGGCGTATCCAGCTCGCTTCGAATAGACCATCCAATGTGCCCTTAGACAGACTGACACCCCGGATATCCTCGATCTCGGCCCTGGTCACCGGCTGATGATAGGCGATGACCGCCATGGTCTCGACCGCGGCGCGGGTCAGCTTGCGGGTGACAATCCGCTCCGTGGTCAAAAGACCGCCCAGATCGGGCGCGGTCCTGAAAGCCCACCCATTGCCCCGCTTGATCAGATTGACCCCGCGTTCGGCATAAGCGGCGCTGAGTTCGCCCAGCAAGGCCTCCAGGTCGGTGCCATCGGGCAGCCTATCGCTGAGCACGGCCTCGCTGACGGGGTCTGGACTGGCGAAAAGAACCGCCTCCAACAGCCGCAAATTCTGGGAATCGGATTGGTTCATTTTTCCTGCTCCGGGGCGCCGGATGCGGCGCGCATATAAATTGGTCCGTTGGCTGTGGATTGACGGATGTTGACTTTACCCTCCTTGGTCAGTTGCAGGGCGGCAACCAGGGTCGAGGCCAGGGCCGAACGGCCGAAGAGTTCAGAGGCAACCCCATCCGGCAGAAACTGGAGAAGACTGGTCCAATCGGGCATGCGGCTCAGAAAACCAGTCAAATGATGCAAGGCATCGTCCGGCGAATAAAGGTCCGATGGTTCGATGCGCAACGTGCGTGCATCGCTTTTGCGCACCTGATCGCCATAGGCCTTCAGAAGGTCGTAAAGGCTCAATTCATATATGTTTGTGGTGTTGCTGGCGAAACGTTCGCGCGAGCCCTTCTTGAAAAAATCCTGCCCCAGGCGGGCCCTGGCCACAAGCTGGGTGCCCGCTTCTTGCATGGCCTCAAGACGCCTAAGTTGAAAAGCCAGTGCCTGTGCCAGCTCTTCGCCACTGGGCTCTTCCTCGCTCTCCTCGGCGGGCAGCAATAGGCGCGACTTCAAATAAGCAAGCCAGGCCGCCATGACCAGATAATTGGCGGCCAGTTCCAGATTGGTGCGTCGCACCTGGGCCACCCATTCCAGATACTGATCGGCCAGATCAAGGATGGATATGCGCACCAGATCGACTTTTTGCTGGCGCGCAAGGGTCAGCAACAGATCGATGGGACCTTCAAAACCGCCCACATCGAGAACCAGTTCCCCCTCGGTGGGCGGGGCGTCCTGCTCGTCAAAATCCTTGCTTGTATCCACCATCAGCCCAGATCAATCCCAACCAATTGCCCCATAAGCCCCATGAGAAATTGGGCTGGCATGCCAATCAACCAATGGAACACATTCAGATCAACACCTAATTCACGGCCCAGCCAGGGCAGCACGAAGATGACTCCCAGAATAATGAAAATGCCCGATCTTTCCAAGCTCGCCAAACCCCTGGCTAGCCGGCCTGGAAGCAAACCAACGGCAATGCGTCCCCCATCCAGGGGCGGCAGGGGAATAAGGTTGAAGATGCATAGAAGGCAGTTGAGCCAGATCATATTGACCAGATTGACCGCCACCCATTGCCTGAAATCGCCCGACAGCAGGGAAAGACCTTGCAGGCCGGCGGCGGATACCAGACCGATCAGCAAATTGGCGAAGGGTCCGGCGGCGGCCACCAGGATCACGTCGCGCCTAGGCTTGCGGAGCTGGTTGAAATTGACCGGCACGGGCTTGGCCGCGCCGAACATGACGCGCCCGCCGGACGCCAGCAACAGCATGGCCGGCAAGATGATGGTGCCGAAGGGATCGATATGGCGAAAGGGATTGAAGGTAACCCGCCCCATACGGTAGGCGGTGTCGTCACCTAACCGCCAGGCAACCCAGCCATGGGCCGCTTCGTGCAGCGTAATGGCCAGCAATATGGGCAGAACCCAAACCGAGGCCGTGTAAGCGATATTTTCCGCATTCATGCGGCGCGGGCCTCCGCCAACAGCCCATCCAAGTGCTTCAGGGCACCATCTTCCAGCGGCTGAACCGGGCCGGGCCGGGCTGCCCCGGCGCTCAGTCTGGCCAATGCCGTTTCACTCAATATGGGCGTTTGCTCTGCGACTTCGCGCATTTCCTCCATTTCGCCGTTGCAATGGAGTACCAGATCACAGCCCGCCTCCAGCGACATGCGGGCACGCTCGCCCAAGGATCCGCTGAGCGCCCCCATGGAAAGGTCATCGCTGATCAGGACGCCTTCAAAGCCCATATGCCCCCGGATAATTTCACTGATTACGAGCGCCGATTGGGTGGCCGGACGCTCCTCGTCGATGGCCTCATAGGCCATATGGGCGGTCATTGCCCAAGGCATGTCGGCCAAGTCGCGGAACGGCGCGAAATCGCTTTCCTTCAATTCCTCAAATGACGCCGCTGTCCTGGGCAGGGTTTTGTGGGAATCCACCGCGCCCCGGCCATGACCGGGGATATGTTTGATGACGGGCAGAATTCCGCCGGCCAGAAAGCCCTCGCAGGCCGCCCGGCCCAGCGCCGCCGCCGATGGCCCATCCCAGCCCGCCGCCCGGTCGCCGATAATCGGATCAGCCCCGGGGGTGGGAATATCCAGGACCGGCGCGCAATTGACGCTGATGCCCAAACCAACCAATTCCCCGGCGATCAGCCGGGCGTTGAGACGGGCCGCTTGCAGCCCCGCCTCCAAATCCTGCCGGGCCAGCCTGGCGATAAGCCCGGCCGGCGGTGCCGCCCGCCAATGGGGCGGGCCCAGGCGCTGGACCCGTCCGCCTTCCTGATCAATCAGGATCGGCGCATCATCGCGCCCAACGGCGGCGCCCAATTGGGCGCTAAGCTGACCAACCTGCCCGGGCGAGGCGCAATTGCGCGAGAAAAGAATAAAGCCAAGCGGGTCGGCTTCGGCCATGAAGTCACTTTCTTCCCGGCTTAAAACCTCCCCGGCGCAGCCCAGGATCATGGCCCGTGGCGGCATGGCAGCCATCATCTACCCGGCCGGATGATCAGGCATCCGATCTTAAGTTTCGCCAGAGAATCACAGGTGGATTTGGCCGCTTCCCGGTCGACAAAAGATCCTGCCCGCAAGCGGTAATAGATTCCCTTGGCGCCCAGATCGGCGCGCACCAGAACCAGCTTCAGGCCGCCCAGCACACCGGCATGTTTGGCCTTCAGGCGGCGCCATTCCTTACGCGCCGCATCTTCCGAACGCACGGCGGCGATCTGGATGAGAAATCCGTTGGGCGGCAGGGTCACCTTGGAGGTAGCGGGGGCAGGTTTATTAGGTGGCAGCCTTGCCGGTGGCGGCGTGATCGCCGCGATTACGGGCTCGGGTGAGGCTGGCTTGGATAGAGGAAGCTCGGTTTTTTTGGGCTCATTTATTTTTGGAGATGGCAGCTCTGGCACGGCGGGTGGCGCGGATCGCCGCTTGGCATGAACCACCAGGGGCAAATCGGACGCCCCGGAGTCCTTCCCGGCCAGCCTGGGTTGGGGCGCCAGGGGCTGGTCTGGTTTTTGGCTGGGCGGCAGGGGGACTTCCGGCCTCGGCAATAAGGTCTCGGTGGTGGATTTGGGTGGTTTGCGTTCCAATCTTTCATAGATCAGCTTGTCCCGGTTGGGCACCAGCAGCCCGCCCGGCCGTTCCGGCCGGGTTTTGATGGGTCCGGCCTCGGCCTTGATCAGGGGTACGGGCTGGGATTTGGTGCCGAACATTTCTCCGCCCCACACAGCCCAGGCGGCACCAACGGCAGCCACGACCAGAAAGCCTAAGAGAAATTTCACGGCGCGCCCGCTTCCCCGGGCCGGGCGGCGGCGCGCATCGATTGGTTTGAACGGCAGGGCGTCATTATTCTTTTCGAGCCAGAGATTTTCCTCTGACTTATCCGGTTGGCCGTCTTTTTCCGCCTTTTGGGCAACCATCAACGCATCTCCTCGACGGGCACCACGCCCATCACCTCAAGCCCGGACGCAATGACCACGGTCAGCCCATGGACCAGGGCGAGCCGGGCCAGGGTCAACAGTTTATCACCCTCGCTGAGAAACCGGAGCGAAACATCTTCCTTTGCCCCCTTGGTCCAAAGGGCGTGAAAACTGGAAGCCAGTTCCTGCAGGTAATAGGCCACCCGGTGGGGCTCATGGGCGAGGGCCGAATTTTCCACCACCCGGGGCCATTCGGCCATGCGTTTGATCAGGGCCAGCTCAGCCGGATCGGCTAGGCGGTCCAGGGGGGTGGCGGCCAGGCTTTCGGGGTCAAGTTCGGCGGCACTGAACATATCCAGGGCGTGGCGCAGGACGGAGCGGCATCTGGCATGGCAGTATTGGACATAGAAGACCGGATTGTCGCGGCTTTGTTCGGAGACCTTGGCCAGATCGAAATCCAATTGGGCGTCGTTCTTGCGGGTCAGCATGATAAAGCGCACCACGTCCTTGCCGACCTGATCCACGACCTCGGCCAGGGTGACGAAAGTCCCGGCCCGCTTGGACATTTTCACCGGTTTTCCTTCTTCCATCAGATTGACCATCTGGCAGAGCTTGACGTCCAGCCCACCCTCTTCCCCGGTCAGGGCCTTGACGGCGGCCTGCATGCGTTTGACGTATCCGCCGTGATCGGCCCCCCAGACATTGATCATGTCGGAAAAGCCCCGCTCAAATTTGTCTCGGTGATAGGCCATGTCGGAAGCAAAATAAGTCCAGGACCCGTCTGATTTACGCAAGGGCCGGTCCACATCATCGCCGAATTGGCTGGCCCGGAACAGGGTCTGGGGGCGGGGCTCCCAATCCTCCGGGGTCTTTCCCTTGGGCGACTCAAGGACACCCGTATAGGCCAGGCCACGGGTCTCCAAATCCTCCAGGGCGGCACTCACCTTGCCAGCCTCGACCAGGGCGCGCTCCGAGCTGAAATGATCGTGCCTGACGCCCAATTGGGCCAAATCGCCGCGAATCAGTTCCATCATCTGTTCAGCCGCGAAATCGCTGATCGGCCCCATCCAGGCATCTTCGGAGGCGCCCAGCCATTTTTCCCCGTCGCGCTGGATCAAGTCTTCGGCCACGGGCAACAAATAATCGCCGGGATAATAATCTTCGGGAAACTCGCCCGGCTCATCGCCCAACGCTTCCCGGTAGCGCCAATGAAGCGATCTGGCCAGCAGCTCGATCTGGGCGCCCGCATCATTGATGTAATATTCCCGCTGAACGGAATAGCCGGCCTTGACCAACAGCGACGCCAGCGCATCCCCGACGACGGCCCCCCGCCCATGGCCCACATGCATGGGGCCGGTAGGATTGGCCGAGACATATTCCACATTGATCTTTTTTCCGGCCCCCATGGCCGAAGAGCCATATTCTTTTCCCGCTGCCAGAATATCGCCCAGGCGCGCCTGCCAGAAGCTGCTGGCCAGGGTCAGATTGATGAAACCGGGACCGGCAATTTCCGCCTCCGCCACCCATTCCAATGCCGCAAGGGGTTGCAATATCAATTGGGCCAGGTCGCGGGGCTTCATGCCGGCCGGTTTGGCCAGAACCATGGCCGCGTTGAGCGCCAGATCTCCATGCCCGTCTTCGCGGGGCGGATCGACCGTCAGGCGGTCATAGCTGAGCCCGGATGGCAAGCTGCCATCGTTGACCAACCCGTCAAGCAGGCCGATCAGATGCTCGCGCACATGATGAAACAAGTTCATGGCAAGGGCGCCTGACTGCCGGTCAATCTTGCATGTTCAAGCATGGCGAATCGGTCCGTCATTCCCGCAACATAATCGCCCACGGCGCGCGCCGTCTCTACGCTTTCCGGCGCCCCGGCCAAAGCGCGCCATTCTTCCGGCAATTCAGCCGGCCGGGTGAACAGGATGGTGAAAAGCTCGGTCACCACGCGGCGGGCATTGGCCGTCATCTCGGTGACCTTGTAATGGCGGTACATGTTGCGGAAAAGGAATTCTTTCAAAGCCCCGTCAATTTGGCTCATTTCCTTGGAAAAAGAGATAACAGGTGCGCCCAGAGCGCGCAATTGGGCGGCATTTTCTGGTGCTGCCCGGGCCAAACGGGCGCGCGATTCGCCCAAACAATCTTCGACCATGACGCCGATCAGGCGGCGCACCGCTTCGTGAATGAGGCGCGAGCGGGCGATCTTGGGATATTCCGTACCGGTATCCGAGAAAATTTCGCCGACCATGGGCAGCCCGGCCAAATCCTCGATGGCAAAAAGCCCAGCCCTCAACCCGTCATCCAGATCGTGATTGTTATAGGCGATGTCATCGGACAAGGCCGCCACCTGTGCCTCGGCGCCGGCATAGCTGCCGATCTCCAGATCATGGCGCGCCACATAATCGGCAACATCTTCGGAGACCGGATCACTTAAAGGGCCGTTATGCTTGACCACCCCTTCCAGGGTTTCCCAGGTGAGATTGAGCCCATCGAATTCCGGATAACGTTGCTCAAGCCGGGTGATCACAGCCAAAGATTGGGCGTTATGGTCGAAGCCGCCGAACTGTTCCAAAGCGTCCGATAGCGCCTCCTCGCCGGCATGGCCGAAGGGTGAATGGCCCAGATCATGGGCCAGGGCCAGGGCCTCTGCCAAATCTTCGTTGAGGCTCAGGGACCTGGCGATGGAGCGGGCGATCTGGGAGACTTCTAGGGAATGGGTCAGGCGGGTGCGGTAATTATCCCCTTCATGATTGACGAACACCTGGGTCTTATATTCCAGGCGGCGGAAGGCGGCGGAATGGATGATGCGGTCGCGGTCGCGCTGAAAGCAGGACCGGGTGGCACTTTCGGGTTCGGCAAACAGCCGCCCCCGGCTTTCGCTGGGCATGCAGGCATAAGGCGCGGGCAATTGATTGGCGGTCATGGGGAAGACCTTTTCATGGGCGCAAATTACCCCGGCACGGGGGTTCAGGCAACGGCCACCGGCAGGGGAAAAACTTGATCGGCGACCATCACAACTATTTAATAGTTAGGACATAAAATACGTTGATAATGACAATCGTTCTAACTATATATTTAACGGATCAACGAAGGAAAATGTGAGCGAAACATGGCCCAGACCATCACCATCACCGAAAGCGCGGCGGCCCGTGTGGCGGAAATCCTTGAAAAAGAAGGCAATGACCGACTTATGCTGCGGATCAAGGTCTCCGGCGGCGGATGCTCAGGATTTCAGTATGGCTTTGATCTGGACGAGACCCTCGCCGATGACGACCAGATTTTTGAGAAAGACGGCATCAAAGTGGTGATCGATACCATGTCCCTGGGCATGCTGGGCGGCTCCGAGGTTGACTTCAACCAGACCATCATGAGTGCCGCCTTTTCCATCAACAATCCCAATGTGACGGCGTCGTGCGGCTGCGGATCCTCATTTGCTATCTGACGCGCCCCCTCAAGCCGTGCTAAAAATAAGTCTGCGAATTTCGCGGGCTTTTTGTTTTTGGAGGACTGAATGATCCGCATCGCCACTTGGAACGTAAACTCGGTCAAAGCCAGACTTGGACTTCTTCTCCGCTGGCTGGATGAGGCCTCACCCGATGTTGTGCTGTTGCAGGAGACCAAATCCACCGAGGAAAACTTCCCCCGCATGGAGATCGAGGATAAGGGCTATAATCTGGCTCTGGCCGGACAGAAAACCTATAACGGCGTGGCCATTCTGTCCAAACGCCCCATCGATCTGGAACTGACCGCCCTGCCCGGCGATACGGACGACAGCCAAGCCCGTTATGTGGAAGCTTTTACCGGCGATACCCGGGTGGCGTCCATCTATGCTCCCAACGGCAATCCGGTGGGTACGGAGAAATTCACTTACAAACTTGATTTCATGGAGCGGCTTCATGTTCATGCCCAGGAACTTTTAGCCGGCGAAGAGGCCTTTGTGCTGGGCGGCGACTATAACGTGGCACCCCGCGACGGCGATGTGTGCGAGCCGGCCAACTGGGCTGATGATGCCCTTTGCCGGCCGGACACCAGGGCGGCCTGGCGCAAGATCAAATATCTCGGCCTGACCGACGCCCTGGAGGCGCTGCATCCTGAAGCCGGGCGCTATAGCTGGTGGGATTACCGGGGCGGCGGCTATGCCAGGGACAAGGGACTGCGCATCGATCATTTGCTGCTCTCGCCGCAGGCCGCCGACCGATTGAGCGAGGCAGGCATCGACCGCAACCCAAGGGGCTGGGAGAAGCCGTCCGATCACACGCCGGTCTGGTGCGAGTTGGATTAGATTAGGCCGTATTCCCGGAGCGCGCCCCGCGCCTCCTCCAGCCCTTCCACCTGATGGGCATCGAACCCGGCGGCCCGGGCGCCCTCCACGTTCAGACGGTTGTCATCCAGGAAAAGAATATGCTCCGGCACCATGCCCAGGCTTGCAGCCACATGATCGAAGGCCTCCCGGTCAGGCTTCACCAGGCCCATTTCGAAAGACAGAAAACGGGTCTCGAACATTTCCTCCAAGCCCCAGTCCTGGGCCTGGCGGCGCCAGTGCAGCTCGCAGGTATTGGAGAAACAGCCATAGGGAATGCGCTTTCCCACCTGGGCCAGAAGCTCCGCCGTCCCGGAAGAGAGCTTCTTGGTCCAGCTTTCATAGGTCTTCAGAAATTCATCGGGGGAGACGGAAAGCTTGTGGCTCTCCACCATGCGCCGGCCAAAATCCGCAGTGGAACAAAAGCCCCGTTCGTAATCCCGGATCACCGGCGAGGCCAGCCATTCGGCCCAGATGGCGTCCATATCCGTGCGCCCGGCGAACAGGCCGACTTCCGCCGTGCCGCCCAGTTCGATCAGCACCCCGCCAAGATCGAAGAGCAGAAATTGAGGGGCCACTAATCCTCCACCTGGCTCACATCGCGGACGGCACCCTTGGCCGCCGATGTAGTCAGGGCGGCATATGCCCGGAGCGCCGGGCTGACGGCGCGGGCGCGGGGCTGGGCCGGTTTCCAACCCTTGGCCTCCATGGCGGTCCGGCGTTTGTCCAGCTCGGCTTCGTCCACGGCCAGATTGATTTTTCGGTTGGGGATGTCGATTTCGATCATATCGCCCGCCTCGATCAAACCGATCATACCGCCCTCGGCGGCCTCCGGTGACACATGCCCGATGGACAGGCCCGATGTGCCGCCCGAAAAGCGCCCGTCGGTGATCAGGGCGCAGGCCTTGCCCAGCCCCATGGATTTGAGATAGCTGGTGGGATAGAGCATTTCCTGCATGCCGGGGCCGCCCTTGGGTCCTTCATAGCGGATGATCAACACCTCGCCGGCCTTCACGTCACGCCCGAGAATCCCGGCGACCGCATCGTCCTGGTTTTCGTATATGCGCGCCGGGCCGGAAAAGCTGAGCAGGTCTCCATCGACCCCGGCCGTTTTGACGATGCAGCCATCCAGGGCGATATTGCCAAACAGAACCGCCAGCCCCCCATCCTTGGAATAGGCGTGACCCACATCCCGGATGCAGCCTTCCTCCCGGTCCAGATCCAGGCTTTCGTAATGGCGGGACTGGGTGAAAGCCTCGGTCGAGGGCGCGCCCCCCGGCCCGGCCCGGAACAATGTCTGAACATTATCGCCGACGCCCCGCCCCACATCCCAGGCACCAAGTGCTTCGCCCAAGGATGCACTGTGAACGGTGGAGACGCTTGTATCGATCAGCCCTGCCCGGTCCAATTCGCCCAGAATTGAAAAAATACCGCCGGCCCGGTGCACGTCTTCCAGATGATATTCGGGCGTCGAAGGAGAGACCTTGCAGATATTGGGCACCTTGCGCGACAGGCGGTCGATATCCTCCATGGTGAAATCAACGTCCGCTTCCTGGGCGATGGCCAGGAGATGCAAGACGGTGTTGGTCGAGCCGCCCATGGCAATATCCACGGCCATGGCGTTCTCGAAGCCCTTGAAATCTGCTATTGCCCGGGGCAGAACGCTTTCATCTCCATCCCGGTAATAGCGGTTGGCCAAGGTAACAGCACTGCGGCCAGCCTCCAGGAACAATTCACGCCGGGCGCCGTGGGTGGCGACCAGGGTGCCGTTGCCGGGCAATGCCAGACCAAGTGCTTCGGCCAGGCAATTCATTGAATTGGCCGTGAACATGCCGGCGCAGGAGCCGCAGGTGGGACAGGCCGCGCGCTCATATTCCAAAACCGTTTCGTCGCTGACCTCGGGATCGGCCCCGGCCACCAGGGCATCGATCAGATCGATCATGGTTTCATCATCGCCCAGTTTGACCTTGCCCGCCTCCATGGGGCCGCCGGAAACGAAGACGGCGGGGATGTTGATGCGCATGGCGGCCATCAACATGCCGGGCGTGATCTTGTCGCAATTGGAAATGCAGACCATGGCGTCGGCGCGGTGGCCATTGACCATGTATTCCACCGAATCGGCGATGATTTCGCGCGAAGGCAGGGAATAGAGCATGCCGTCGTGTCCCATGGCGATGCCGTCGTCGATGGCGATGGTGTTGAATTCACGCGCCACGCCGCCGGCGGCTTCGATTTCGCGGGCGACCATCTGGCCCAGATCCTTGAGGTGCACATGGCCCGGCACGAACTGGGTAAAAGAATTGACCACAGCGATGATTGGCTTGCCGAAATCCTCGTCCTTCATGCCCGTCGCCCGCCATAAGCCCCTGGCGGCAACCATGTTGCGGCCTTCCATGGTTAATTTGGAACGTAGATCAGGCATGTTCTTATCCTCTAAGTGATAGGTTTTATAATTTACCGAGTGAGCCTTTTGACATTTCAGCCAGGCTTTTCTCCAGCTCCTTCAGCCGGTTTTCCAGGTCCCGGTCCAGTTGGGCCAGTTGGCGGTCGAAATGAAAGACCCTGCGGAAATGATCGCGCCGCCGGCCTATCTGATAAAATTTATCCAGCCGCCGGATGCCCCAAATGGAAACCAGGCCGAACAGCAGGGCACCCGCCCCCAGCAACACAAGGGCCGCCGTCTGCCGGTCGGGTGCCATCTGAAAGGTGAGCAGCGTTCCCCAAACCCCGATGGAGATCAGGGAGGCGGCTCCCAGCAACAAACCCCTATCGATGAACCTGTTGTCCTGGCACCAATGATGTTCGGCATCCCGGATGGCGTTATTCACCTCAAAAATGGCCAGTTCTTGCCATTTTTTGAAAGGCAGCCCACCGTCATCACCCTTACCTTCGCGGATCAATTGCTCCAGGCGCCAGACGATAAGATGGGCCCGTTCTTCGGGCGTCGGGTTCTTGCCCATCCAGTATTCGGTGGTCTGTTCGGCCTCGCTGGGGCCTTCGGACTTTACCTGACCCTGGTTCTCTTTAGGCGGATCGCCTTTCCCGCTTTTGGCACTTGCTTCATTCATGACGGCCAAGAATATCACGTTGTGGCGCCGCAGGCCCAGCCATCTCTACAGAACTCCCCTACCCGCCACGGGCCAGATATGGACTAACTCCTCGCCCCGCACACAATGATAATAATCATGCAGATTGACCGTCGGGTCGCAATGGGGCGTGGCCAGTTCGACCCTGGCGCCCAATCCCAGAGTTTGGCCCTTTTCGGCAAAATCAATCCGGCCAATTTCATCGCCAAAAAACCTGTAGCCGGAGCCGGTTGGCGCACCCCGGATGATTTCCGGCAAGGGCCCGTCGGTGGCGAAACATTTGAAGCCGCTATCGGTGGTGACAAAGCCCGATGCGTTATTGGAGATCACCGAACATTGAACCATGAGCGCCGTCTCAAAAACCTGTCCGCCACCGGGCGCCAGTTCCACATCGTTGTATTGCACATCCATAAAAATATATGACCCAGCCTGATGTTAGCTGAACAGGCCCCGCGCGCCATCGATGATGGAGGTGCCCGTACCACCGTCGGAGATAATTTCGGGGGCCAGGTCTTCCGCCTTCAGGGCATCCACCACGGCGCTCAAATGATCAAGCTGGGCGCCGTAGACGGTTTCGCGCTCGGCCAGCGCGTTGATATGCTGGACCATGCCCGAATAGCCTTGGATGCCTTTGTAGGTTAGCCCTTCGGCCCGATGGGCGGCGCGGGCCAGATCCACCACCCTTGGAATCTGATGGAGGCCCGTCCGCCCCATGCCCACATCCACATTGACCAACACATCGAGCCCCTTGCCTGCGCCCGATGCCCCATCCACCAGATCGGCCAGATTGGTGAGATTGTCGACCACCAGCAATAGCCCATGGGCCTTAAGATTAAGCTGGTTCAAACGCGCAATCTTGGCCTCTCCCACCACGGGAGAGGTAATCAGCACCCCCGGGAATGCCGCCACCTACCAGGACTTCGGCTTCGTGAAGCGTGGCTGCGCAGACGCCGATGGCACCGCCGGCGATCTGCAATCTGGCGATCTCGACGCATTTGTGGGTCTTGCCATGAGGCCTCAGCGCCAGCCCCTGTTCGCCGGCCTTGCCGGCCAGGGCGGCCAGGTTGCGCTCTATGATATCCAGATCGAGAACGAGAGCCGGCGTCGTCAGCCGGTGGCGCGATCCGGGCTGGCCGATGAGCCCTTGATTGGGTCCCAGGTTCTGCTCATCCATCATGCACTAAGTTCCGCCCAGGCGCTGCAAGGCTTCGGTCACCTGATCGCGGACGAGGGTGGCATCGCCCAGCCGGTTGCGTTGTTCCTCGACCACCTCTGGCGGCGCCTTGTCCAGGAATTTCTGGTTGGCGAGTTTCTTTTCGAACTTGCCGATCACCACATCGATTTTTCCTATTTCCCTTTGCAGGCGGGCTTTTTCTTCATCTATGTCGATGACGCCGGCCAGGGGCAGGATAAGCCGGGCCGTGCCCAGGGCATCCTGTACGGCGCCTTCGGGCACCGTGCCGTCGCTCTCCTCCAATTGAGACAGGCGGGCCAGACGGCTGATCAAGGCACCATGAGTCTCCATGCAGCGGCTTGCCAATTCATCGCCGCCATGGATGAAGAGCGGCACCTTGGAGCCCGGCGGCACATTCATTTCAGACCTCACCGAGCGAACCTGGGTGATGAGCGCCACCACCCAATCCATTTCCGCCTGGGCATCTTCGTCGGCCAGACCATCCAAGACCGGCCAGGCGGCATCGATCAGCCGGCCTTCGCGGGCCTCATCCGTCTTGGCCCATAATTCCTCGGTGATGAAGGGCATGAACGGGTGCAGGATATGAAGTAGCTGATCCAGCACCCAGGCCGTCACCGCCCGCGTCTCGGCAATGGCATCGGCATCGCCCTCTTGCAGGATAGGCTTGGTGAATTCCAGATACCAATCGCAAAAGGTGCCCCAGGTGAATTGATAGACGGCGCCCGCCGCTTCGTTGAATTTGTAATCCTCGATGCCTTTGGCGACGCTGTGGGCGCATTCCTGTGTCTTGCCGACGATCCAGCGGTTGACCGTCTGGGTGCAGCTTCGGGGATCGAAGCCGGCGACGGGAGCGCATTCATTCATTTCGCAAAAGCGGGCCGCATTCCATAATTTGGTTCCGAAATTGCGGTATCCCTCGACCCGCCCCGGCGCCAATTTAATATCGCGCCCCTGGGCGGCATGGGCGGCCAGGGTCATGCGCAGCGCATCGGCGCCATATTGGTCGATGAGCTCAAGTGGATCGATGATATTGCCCTTGGATTTGGACATTTTTTGCCCTTTTTCGTCGCGCACCAGGGCATGGATATAGACCGTCCCGAAGGGCACCTCATCCAACAGGTGGAGACCCATCATCATCATCCTGGCGACCCAGAAAAAGATGATATCAAAACCGGTGACCAAAACATTGGTCGGGTAATAGCGCCCCAGTTCCGGCGTCTCATCGGGCCAGCCCATGGTGGAGAAGGGCCACAAAGCAGACGAGAACCAGGTATCCAGTACATCCTCGTCGCGCGCCAACTCTGTGGGTTTTCCGTAATGGGTTTCCGCCGCGGCCAGGGCTTCGGCCTCGGTCATTTCCACGAAAATTTTGCCGTCGGGGCCGAACCATGCGGGTATCCTGTGCCCCCACCAGATTTGGCGGGACACGCACCAAGGCTGAATGTTGCGCATCCATTCATAATATGTGTTGGACCAAAGGGCCGGCACAAACCGGGTCCGCCCGTCTTCCACCGCCTTGATCGCGGGACCGGCCAGCTTGGCCGCATCGACGAACCATTGATCGGTCAGCCAGGGCTCCACAATGACGCCGGAGCGGTCCCCATAGGGCATGGTCATTTCATTGTCTTCGATGCTTTCCAGAAGGCCCAGACCATCCATCTCCTCGATGATCTTCTGGCGGGCGGCGAAGCGTTCCATGCCCTGATAGGCACCCGGCGCGTTTTTGTTTAAATGCGCATCGGCATCGAAGATATTGATCAATTCAAGATCGTGACGGCGGCCTACCTCGAAATCATCAAAGTCATGAGCCGGCGTGATCTTCACGGCACCGCTTCCCTTTTCCGGGTCCGAATGTTCATCGCCGACGATTTTGATTACCCGGCCGGCGATGGGCAGGACGCAATTGCGCCCAATCAAATCCTTATAGCGCTCATCTTCGGGATGAACCGCGACGGCGGTGTCGCCCAGCATGGTTTCGGGCCGGGTGGTGGCCACCGTGATAAACCGGTCCGGCTCCCCTTCCAGCGGATATTTGAAATACCAAAGCTTGCCGATCTCGGGGCGTTGCTCCAATTCCAGATCGGAAATGGCGGTGTGCAGTTTTGGGTCCCAATTGACCAGCCGCTTATCCCGGTAAACAAGCCCTTGTTTGAAGAGCCCGACAAAGACCTTGGTGACCGCCGCCGACAGGCCGTCATCCATGGTAAACCGTTCCCGTGACCAGTCGCACGATGCGCCCAGGCGCCGCAATTGGCCATTGATCGTGCCGCCGGATTCCTCGCGCCAACGCCAGATTCGCTCAATAAATGCGTCGCGCCCCAGATCATGGCGGGTTGCACCCTCCTCGGCCAATTGGCGTTCGACCACCATCTGGGTGGCGATACCCGCATGATCACAGCCCGGCTGCCACAAGGCATCCTGCCCACCGAGCCTTGCATAACGGATCAGAATATCCTGGAGCGTGTTGTTCAGCGCGTGCCCCATATGCAGGCTGCCGGTTACGTTGGGCGGCGGGATAACGATGGAATAGGGTTGGGCATCCGGGCGCTGACCGCAGGCGAAGGCCCCGGTCTCTTCCCAGGCGGCATAATGTTTTTCCTCGACCTCAGCGGGCCGATAGGTCTTGTCGAGCATTGCTCTGATTGGTCCTTAATATAGTTCCGACAGATGCCGGGGAGCGGCACCCTAGCATGACTTCAAGAAAAAGCGATCAAAGATCCAGCCGTTCGGCCCGGTTGACCATGTGATCGATTTCCTTTTTGACCAGTCGTTCGATCAAATACGGCAGATTCTGATCGAGCCATTCGCGCAAAAGCGGGCGGAGAATCTCCCGGACCACCCCTTCCAGGGTCAGATCACGGGACCCGACGGCAATATCGCGCCTGGAAAGAAGCGCGCGGGCCAGTTCCTGCAAGGTGTCGGTGGAAGTCTGTTGGGTAGCCCCCGACAGAATGCGGTCCCCGGGGGCAGGAAGGTGGGGAACCATCATCTGAGGCGTCAATTCGAAGATGTCGCCCTCCGGTGCGAAGGCGGGCTCGGGCTCGGGCAGGGGTTCGGGCTCGAACATCGGTTCCGGCTCAGGTTCAGGCTCTGGCTCGAAATCCTCAAGCGTGATCTCCAGCTCAGGCTCAGGCTCAGGCTCTGGTTCGGGCTCCGGCTCTGGTTCCGGCTCGGGCTCGGGCTCTGGTTCGGGTTCAGGCCCCGCTTCGGCCTCAGCCTCAGCCTCAGCCTCAGCCTCGGCGTCCGCCTCCGCCTGTTCGTCGTCCGACAATATCCGGCGGATGGAGGCGAGAATGTTCTCCATTGGCGGTTCTTGTTGAGGATCTTGTTCTTCTTCGGCCATCGGTCGATCACCAGATCATCACAAACTCAATCATCATAAAACAGCACGCAAGCGCGCGCCATCACTAACCGCCCGTTTCGTCTTTCGAACTCTTTTTCCAATCCATCACTTATCGGCCCCCGCGCCTTCGCCCGCGCTGCTCATGCCAGCCCATTTATCGCGGACCTCGCGGTAATGCAGCCGGGGATCATAAATCTTCACGGACAGGCCAATCTTCTTGGCCGTCAACCCGCCGGTAGCTTCCAGCAATTCGTAACTGGCCACTACATCGTCGCGCTGAGCGCGGACCAGATTAACCTTGGCATCGAGTAATTCCTGTTCCGCATCAAGCACGTCCAGAACCGTCCGCGATCCGACCGAGGCTTCGCGCTGCACCCCTTCCAGGGCAATATCCGAGGCCTTGATCTGGGAGGTAAAGGATTTTATCCGGGCTCGGGCGGTCTGCACCGATTCCCAGGCCTTGGTCGCTATTTCCTCTGCATCGCGTTTTACCTTGTCCATGTCCAAAGCACTCTTGCCAACATCCTGCCTGGCTTCACGCAGGCGCGAATAGACGGCGCCTTTTTGATAAAGAGGTATGCTCAAGGCAACCTTCACCGAGGCCGAAAAGGCGCGGCTGATATTGCTGGCGGATTCATCATCGCGGGCCAGGGAGCCGGTCAAATTGACACTGGGCAGCAACTCTCCCTTGACCGATTTCACCGAATCATTGGCCTGCCTGAATTCAAACTCGGCGCCCCGCACATCCGGATGCAGAGCTTTCGCCTGGGAAACCGAGGCCTCCAGGTTGGCGGGAAGACCAGCCGGACCGGTGGGTGGCTCCAAGGTACCCGGCAGGCCGCCAATGACGTTGCGGTAATTGGCCCGTGATTTTTCCAGATCACCCTCCGCCTTGACCCGGTCGGCGCGGGTTCCAGCAAGGCGGGCTTCAGCCTGGGAGACGTCAGTACGGGTGATCTCACCCACCCGGAAGCGGTCGCGGGTGGCCTGCAACTGGCGGGCCAAGACCTGTTCGTTATTGACGCTCAGCTCCAGAACCGCCTGATCCCTGAAGACGGCCGCATAGGCCACCACGGCTTCCAGCAATATGTCTTGTTCCATGGCGATCAGGGTCTGGCGCCCCTCCAGCACGGCATTTTCCGCCTTGCTGGTCGCCGCCTCGGTGCGGAAACCCCGGAAGAGTGACTGGCTGACATCCAGCCCGATGCCGCGCGGCGTGCGGGTCTGGGTGCGGTCTGACTTCCGCGACGTAAGATGGGTATGGGTGCGCGCAATGTCTCCGGTCACCTCCACATCCGGGCGCCAATTGGACAAAGCCTGGGGCACGCCTTCGTCGGTAGCCCGCAAATTGGCGCGCTGGGCAAGTAATTCCGGATTATTGTGATAGGCGCGGGCCAGCGCGTCTTTCAAGGTCTGCCCAGAAGCAGGAGTCCAGGCAAGCATCAGGGTGAGGTAAACCCCGCCCAAGGCTCCCCATTTTTTTGGCACCAAATTAAATCCTACCCGTTTTCCCAGTCGCCAACAGATCATTAACCCACTCCCAAATAGACACCCAGAGCCGGGGCAAATGCTTGCCAGCCCGGCAGTTGGACAAGCCTTCCAGTTGCCCTCAAATGGCACCTCCTTTTTCACCGTCCCAGGCACCGCATCCGCTTTTATTTTCCCGGCCTCCCGGCTTATGGGGATCGGTCACGGCACCAATTCAAATCTAAGTGTAGTGCCTAATTATTAACAAAACACTATATTTCTGTAGATACACTATATAAGGCCAAAATAAAGGTCAATAGCACTCGTTTGCCCCGGAATGCACCGGGGCATGGGTTAGAGCACTTTCCGCCTCAAAAAAAGATCAGAAGCTGAAATCAGACCGGGAATGAAAACCGGGCAAAAAAGGCGCCCAAGCGTCGAAAAGCTGGGTCTGACTGAAGGATTGGCCATGGCGGGTAAGCAAGGTTCCCTGGCCCACCCCCATCCCTACCCCATTTTGCCCAGAGGCCAGCACACAGACAAGGCGCCCCCCCTCCCCCAACTGGGAGACAATCGCCGGGGGAATTTCCGCCACGGCACCGCCCAGCAAAATGACGTCATAGGGGGCCTGTTCGGCGTAACCTTCGGCCAATTTACCTTCCAAAAAGGCCGCATTGTCCACGCCCTGATCGATC
Organism: uncultured Rhodospirillaceae bacterium; assembly: GCA_964493945.1. Lineage (GTDB taxonomy): Bacteria > Pseudomonadota > Alphaproteobacteria > Rhodospirillales > UBA2165 > CAZBQG01. The sequence goes on along the minus strand of CAZBQG010000008.1, from coordinate 1,018 downwards.
AGGGCCCGGGAGGCCTTGGCGGCCAGTGCCCCATCCTCCTCGACGGCGACCACCACGGTGGTCAGGCGCGCCAGCAGGGCAGCCGAATAGCCGCTGGCGCAACCGATGACCAGGGCCTGATCATCGGCGGCCACCCTGGCCGCCTGCAACAGCCTGGCCAGCACCATGGGTTCCATGAGAAACCGCCCGCCGCCGATGGCGACGGCCTCATCCAGATAGGCGCAACCGCTCACATCTTCCGGCAGAAAGGCTTCGCGGGGCACCTCGCCCATGGCGGCGATGAGTAAGGCGTCGGTTATGCTGGAGGGGCGAATCTGCCCTTCCACCATATTATGGCGCTGCAATGCTTGGTCCATCTGGCTAGCTTCCTTCATCTTCTGGGCTGGTGCCTGCCTTTGTTTAGACCAGCCATAAGCCATTGAACAGGGCTTCCTGTCCCGGGCGCAAAGGTGGACCTTGACCGGAGGCCCTTCCCGGGTCTAATTTCCGTGCCTTTCCGGATGCCCGGAGGCGGGTTGGCCGGATGCCCGGAGGCGGGTTGGAGCGTGGAACATTTTTCGCTGGCGCGAAAGGACGGCGCGGTGGCAGAGTGGCTATGCGGAGGCCTGCAAAGCCTTTTACGTCGGTTCGATTCCGGCCCGCGCCTCCAAGATTTTTCCGGCGTAGCTCAATGGCAGAGCGAGCGGCTGTTAACCGCTAGGTTGTAAGTTCGAGTCTTACCGCCGGAGCCAAATCAAGAGGAAAATCGGGCCTTATGGCCCGGTTTTCTTTTTCTACCCCCAGTTCTACCCATAACAAAATATTTGCATGAGTGCGTCTCCCGATTCGGTTGATGCCTCTCACAAACGGAATATTGAGCCACCCCGCCACCCAACCACCAGCCAGGCCAGCACCTCGAAGGGTGCGGGGTGGCAACCGTCTGGCACCGAGGACCGTGCAAATCTGTCCTGCCCCCCTATAACTGATCCAGTTCTACCTGGCGCAAAATATTCAATATAGCTTCTTCTGAAAATCGTTT
>CAZBQG010000007.1:33033-35807 GCA_964493945.1 uncultured Rhodospirillaceae bacterium | reverse complement strand
ATATGCATTGCCGCTATTGTTATCTTCTATCTGAATTAATGAGCCCTGACCCTAAATGGGTAGAATCTATAAGTGATGAACAGCACACCTCCAGATCAACGCAACGCGGCGGGTTTCGACCGCGATAAGGGTCACGATGTTAAAAGTCTTTTGCATCTGGCCCGGTTTCTAAAGCCGTATCGCTGGGCGATGGTGGGGGCCTTCACCGCCTTGATGATTGCCGCAGTGACCGTGTTGGCGCTGGGTGTCGGACTCAGACGTCTGGTTGACGAAGGGTTCAGCGCGGGCAATCCGGCCCTGTTGGATCAGGCGCTTATCGTTCTTCTGGTGGTCATCATTTTGCTGGCCGTCGCCACCTATAGCCGTTTTTTTCTGGTCTCCTGGATCGGCGAGCGCATGATCGCCGATATCCGCAAGGCGGTGTTCGACCGGGTCGTGGGGTTCAGCCCAAGCTTTTTCGAGGTCACGCTGACCGGCGAGGTGTTGTCGCGCCTGACCACTGACACAACGCTCTTGCAAACCGTTATCGGGTCATCGGCCTCCATTGCCATGCGCAACGCCCTGATGCTTACCGGCGGGTTGATCATGCTCAGTGTCACCAGTCCTCAACTTACCGGTCTGGTCTTGTTGGTCGTGCCGGTGGTCGTCGCCCCGATCATTTTTTTCGGCCGCCGGGTGCGCCGCCTGTCAAGGGCCAGCCAGGACCGCATAGCCGATATTGGGGCCTATGGTGATGAGGTGCTCAACGGCATCCAGACCGTGCAGGCCTTTTGCCACGAAGAAATCGACCGGATGAGCTTCGCGGGCAAGGTGGAGGACGCCTTTCTGACGGCGACCCGGCGCATCCGTCAACGGGCTTTTCTGACCGCCATGGTCATCATGCTGGTCTTCGGCGCGGTCGGCTTGATCTTGTGGAAAGGGGGGCATGATGTGTTGAGCGGCGTGGTTTCCCCTGGTGAATTGTCGGCTTTCATCTTCTATTCGGTGGTTGTCGCCGGGGCCACGGGCGCGCTCAGCGAGGTGTTCGGCGATTTGCAACGGGCGGCGGGGGCCACCGACCGGCTGATGGAACTTCTCGAAATAGAGCCCCAGATTTCGGCCCCGGCCAATCCCAAACCCCTGCCCCAGCCGGCCAGCGGAAATGTGGAATTTGAAAATGTGACCTTTCGCTACCCCACCCGGCCTGACGCCGTCGCGCTGGAAAATTTTTCACTCTCCCTGCCGGCGGGCGAAACCCTTGCCCTGGTAGGGCCATCCGGGGCGGGGAAAAGCACCGTGTTCCAGCTTTTGTTGCGCTTTTATGATCCCCAGGAGGGTCATGTGTGCCTGGATGGCGTGGATGTGAAAGATCTGGACCCCACCGAATTGCGCGGGCGCACCGGCTTGGTTCCCCAGGCGCCGGTCATTTTCGCCGCCAGCGCTTGGGACAATATCCGTTATGGCCGGCCGGGGGCCAGCGATGACGAAGTGCGCGAAGCCGCCGAGGCAGCCGCCGCATCCCACTTTTTGGATAAATTACCCGACGGCTTCGATACCTTCTTAGGCGAGCGGGGGGTGCTCCTGTCGGGCGGCGAGCGTCAACGCATCGCCATTGCCCGGGCCATTTTGCGCAACCCGGCGGTCCTGTTGTTGGACGAGGCGACCAGCGCGCTGGATGCGGAAAACGAACATCTGGTGCAGGAAGCGCTGGACCGGTTGATGAAAGGGCGCACCACCATCGTCATCGCCCACCGTTTGGCCACCGTAATCGATGCCGGGCGCATCGTCGTAATGGATGAAGGAAGCATCGTTGCTACCGGCAGCCATGCCCGGCTACAGGAAGAAAACGAACTTTACGCCAGGCTGGCGGCGTTGCAGTTCGGCCCCGAAGCGGAACGGGTCCACTAAAAAATCTGCGGGCGCTATCTTTGCGTCAATTTCAGCTCGATCCGCCGGTTGCGGCGATGCCCGATCTCGTCGTCCCGCTGATCCAGTGGCTGAAATTCACCGAAACCGGTGGCCGCCATATTGGTAGGTGGAATGCCCTGGCGGATCAGGAATTTGACCACGGAAATGGCGCGGGCCGTCGACAGTTCCCAATTGGAAGGGAAGCGGCCCGTGCTGATCGGGACTTTGTCCGTGTGACCATCGACGCGCAAAATCCATTTCAGGTCCGGCGGAATTTTTCTGGCGATGTCAAGCAAGGTTTCGGCCAGGCCGCCCAACTGCACCTGCCCCGCATCGCCAAGCTCTGCCGATCCGGTCTGAAACAGCACCTCGGATTGGAAAACGAACCGGTCACCCACCACCTGAATGCCGCGCTGCCGGCCCAGAAGCTGGCGCAAGCGGCCGAAAAATTCTGACCGGTAGCGGGTCAGTTCGGTGACCTTTCCGGCCAGGGCGGCATTCAGCTTTGAGCCTAGGTTGGCAATTTGTACTTTTTGCTCCTTGGCCTTTTTCTCCGACGCATCCAGCGCGTCGCCCAGGCGCGCGATCTGTTCGCGGAGCGCCTTGACGTTTTGGTTGAGGAGCGCGATCTGGGCTTGGGCCGTGTTGGACAATTCTTGTTCGATTTCCAACCGGCCTTCATTTTTCTCGAGCTTGCCGGCCATTTCAGTGATTTTCTTATCCAGTTCCGTCTTGAGCGCCCGGAGCGCCTCGATATCGCGGGTAAGTGCGGCCAATTCGTTGACCTTGAGTTCGATGGTGGCGCGGTCCGCCTTGATGGTTTTGAAGGCTTCTTCCAGTTTCCGCTGCGCCTCCTGGGTGAGGGTGCGGGAGCGCTCCTCCGCCTC